>JAFAQJ010000194.1 GCA_019246455.1 Pseudolabrys sp. | reverse complement strand
AGGCCGAAGGGCAGGCGTGGTCGCTCCCGCTCAATGAAAAACAACGCGGCCGTCTGTCGCTGCCGTTGAGCGCGTCAGGCGCAGGACCGGGGACAGTATCCGTCACTGTAAATGGACCCGGCGGATTGCAGATGCAGCGCGCCTACGCGCTCAATACGCGGCCGGCGACGCAAATTCTCGCGCGTCGTTCCGTGAAAGCCTTGGCGCAAGGCGAAAGCCTGACCGTGACGCCGGATATGTTCGCGGATTTCGTGCCGGGGACGGGACGCGCGTCGGTCTCCATCGCGTTGTCGAGCGCACTCGACGCCGCGGCGCTGCTAGCCTCCCTGGACCGCTATCCGTTCGGCTGTTCAGAGCAGATCACGAGCCGGGCAATGGCGCTGCTTTATGTCAACGAATTGGCGAGCGGTGCCAATCTCGCGCTCGATGCCGACATTGATCAACGGATTAAGGATGCGATCGTGTCGCTGCTGTCGCGGCAAGGCTCGAACGGTTCGTTTGGCCTGTGGAGCGTCGGCGGCGAGGACAATTGGCTCGATGCCTATGTTACGGAATTCCTGAGCCGGGCGCGCGAGCGCAAATTAGAGGTTCCAGACACAGCATTCAAGCTGGCGCTCGACCGATTGCGCAACACCGTGGCGGCGTCGCCGGAACCTAACAAAGACGGCGGTCGCGATCTCGCCTATGCGCTCTATGTCCTCGCCCGCAACGGAGCCGCGCCGATCGGGGACTTGCGCTATCTCGCCGACGTCAAGCTCAACGACGTCGCAACCCCAATCGCCAAGGCGCAGGTTGCTGCGGCGCTCGCGATGATGGGCGACAAGCCGCGCGCGGAGCGCGTGTACGCCGAAGCGTTGAATTCGATTGCGCCCAATCCGCAACTGCAGCTCGGCCGCAGCGACTATGGCTCGTCGTTGCGCGACAGCGCCGCGCTGGTGACGCTCGCTTTGGAAAGCGGTGCGCCGCGGGCGACGATTGATGGCGCAGTGACGAAAATCGACGCGGCGCGTAGTCTGTCGGCCTATACCTCGACGCAGGAGCAGGCATGGCTGGTGCTGGCGGCGCGGGCGCTCGCCAAGGAATCCAATGCGATTGCGCTTACGGTCGATGGTGCCACTCGCAAAGGTGTCTTCAACCGAAGCCTGCGCGCCGCTGATTTCAAGCCGCTGACCATCGCCAATAATGGCGACGGCCAGGTGCAGGCAGTGGTGTCGGTGTCCGGCGCACCGTTGACACCTGAGCCCGCCACCGAGCGTGGCCTCAAGATCGAGCGCAATTATTTCACGCTCGTCGGGGAGCCGGCTGATCCCACCAAAGCGAAGCAGAACCAGCGTTTCACCGTCGTGCTCAAGGTCACCGACCCCAACCCGCAGTTCGCGCGATTGATAGTCGCCGATTATCTGCCGGCCGGATTCGAGATCGACAACCCCAACCTCGTGTCGTCCGGCGATGCCAGCAAGCTCGAATGGATCGAGGATGGCGCCGAGCCGGAGAATGCTGAATTCCGCGACGACCGCTTCAGCGCGGCGATCGAGCGCAAATCGGGCGACGCGGCGGTGTTCACCGTGGCTTACGTAGTGCGCGCGGTGTCGCCCGGCACTTACGTGCTGCCACAGGCGATGGTCGAGGACATGTATCGGCCTGACCGCTTCGGCCGCACGGCGACCGGTTCGATCGAGGTGTCGGCAGCTAAATGAAACGCGCGCGCGCTATAACGATAGGCGTTGCCGGCCTCGCCGTCGCGGCCGCGACGACGATTTATCTCGTTTCACTCGGCCCTCCACCGCGCGGCCGGACGCTTGACGTATCGAACGTCGTGCTCGACCGTAACGGCCGATTGTTGCGCGCCTATGCGACTACCGACGGCCGCTGGCGGCTACCGGCGAAGGCCGAAGACGTCGATCCGCGATTTCTCAAATTGCTGATGACGTATGAGGATCGCCGGTTCGCTGATCATCACGGCATCGATGTGCTGGCAATGGCGCGCGCGGCATTCCAGTGGGTGAGTCGCGGACATGTCGTGTCCGGTGCGTCGACCATTACCATGCAGGTCGCGCGACTACTCGAACCGCGGCGCGAGCGCAGTCTCGCCGCTAAGGCATGGCAGATGGCGCGCGCGCTCGAACTCGAAGCGGCGCTAACGAAAGACGAAATTCTGTCGCTTTATCTGACGCTCGCGCCTTATGGCGGCAATCTCGAAGGCGTGCGTGCGGCTTCGCTCGCTTATTTCGCCAAAGAGCCGCGCCGGCTAACACTCGGCGAGGCGGCGCTGCTCGTCGCTCTACCGCAATCGCCTGAATTGCGCCGGCCTGACCGGCGCGAAGATGCCGCACGCGCGGCGCGCAACGGTGTGCTTGACCGAGTTATGACAGCGGGCATCGTGCCCCCGGACGAGGTGGCTCGGGCGAAGGACGAACCCTTGCCGGGAACGCGGTTGGCGCTGCCGATCCTGGCGCCTCACGCGGCTGATCAAGTCGTCGCCGCCGAACCTGATACGCGGCTTCATTACTTGACGATTGACGCGGACTTGCAACGCGCACTCGAAGGGCTCGCGCAGCAACGAGCCCGGAACTTGGGCGCCGAAATCTCGGTCGCCATCCTCGCCGTTGATAACGCGACCGGCGAGGCGAGAGTGCGTGTGGCGTCACCCGATTATTTCGACGCGCGGCGTGCCGGGCAGGTCGACATGACGCGCGCTTTGCGCTCACCGGGTTCGACACTCAAACCGTTCATCTACGGTCTCGCGTTCGAAGATGGCTTCCTGCACCCGGAGACGTTGCTCGACGACAAACCGCTGCGCTACGGCAGCTACGCGCCGGAGAATTTTGATCTGACGTTTCAGGGCACGGTAACGGCGCGCAAGGCGCTCCAGTTGTCGCTCAACGTGCCGGCGATCGCCGTGCTCGATAAAGTCGGCACCGACCGTCTTGCGGCGCGGCTGCGCTCGGCGGGCGCGACGTTGGTACTGCCGAAGGGCGAGACGCCCGGCCTTGCAATGGGATTGGGCGGTGTCGGTATCACACTCAATGACCTCACGATGCTTTACGCGGGGTTGGCGCGCGGCGGCGCGACTTGCGCGCTCGTGGATCGCGCCGAACAGAGCGTCGATACGCGCCGCCTAATCGATCCAATCGCGGCGTGGTATGTCGGCAATGTTTTGCTTGGCGCACCGCCGCCCGACAATGCGCCGCACGGGCGTATCGCGTTCAAGACCGGCACCTCGTACGGCTATCGCGATGCCTGGGCCGTTGGGTTCGACGGCAACATGACGATCGGCGTGTGGGTTGGACGGCCCGACGGCGCGCCGGTGCCGGGGCTGATCGGACGCGGCAGCGCCGCGCCAATCCTGTTCGATGCATTCGCGCGCTCCGGTGACGTAGCCGCGCCGCTATCGCCACCGCCCAAAGGCGCAATTATCGCCGCCACAACGAAGTTGCCCTTGCCGTTGCAGCGTTACACCGCCGGGCTCAAATCGGGCGAAACCGCCGAACGGCCGCATATCATGTTCCCGCCCGACGGCGCGCGACTCGAAGTCGGAGATGTCGTCGACGGATTGGAACCAGTGGCCCTCAAGGTGTCGGGCGGCGTCGGCAATTTGACGATGCTCGTGAATGGCGTGCCGTCCGGCACGGCCAATGGACGTCACACCCTGTTTTTCACGCCTGACGGACGTGGCTTCTTTCGCTTGACCGTGATGGATGCGCGGGGCGCAAGCGATAGCGTCATGGTGCGCGTCCAGTAGCACTTTCGGCCACTTTTCTTTATTGTGACGGCAATTCCTGCACAGTGAGCCACGAATGACGATCACGCCGGACGTAACCACTTCACCTGCGCCTTTGCGCAAGCCGATTCCCTTGAAGAAGAAGATCAAGTACGTGGGAATGGGCGTCGCCGTGCTCGTGCTCGGCTATTTCTTCCCCAAGTTTACGATTTTCTACGCGCTGTGCAGCCTCTACGACGTCAGCCGTAACCGCCCGCTGGACGGCGCCGTGCTTCGCCAATATTTTCTGATCAACGGCGCGCTCAACATCGCACTCGCTCCGTTTAATATCCTGCTCGATATCCTGACGCTGCCGTTCATCAACAAGGGCATCTACAAGCTCGAGGACTTTCCTGCGCCGTATCGTGACGAGATCGAGCGCCTGATCGAGACAGCCAAGCGCGAAAATCTGGTTGGTCAGCTCGAAGCGCGCGCTAAGGAAATGCAGCGTACGATGATATTCTTCAAGTGGTACGGCGAGAATGTCGGTACCTTCCTGAAGACGCCGATGTTCCACACGCGCTGGAAATACATCGAGACTATCGGCGTCTCAATCTTCAACAAGAAGGTCTCGACCTCGCGGCATTTCGGTCCGATCCGCCCGACGCTTCGCGTGCTCTACAACCTCAACGACATGGACGATCATTCGGCCTATATCGAGGTTGGCGGCGCCCGCAGCTATTGGAAAGAGAACAAGCTCTTTATCTTCGACGACACGCTGATGCATCAGTCGTTCAACGAAACCGACAAGATCCGTTATTGCCTGTTCGTCGATATTCTGCGGCCGTCGTTGTTTCCGTGGTTGCTGCGTCCGTTTGTGAAGCTGGTGAACATCGTCTTCAAGGGCGCGAACTTCATGTTCTATAAGCAATGGAAGATTATTCAGTAGCGCAGACGCCGCGGCGCGCGCCGTTCCGTCTCGACGCACTGTTGGACTGGGCGCTGGGTACCCACGGCCGCGCGGTGGCACTTCTGGTCGC
>JAFAQJ010000344.1 GCA_019246455.1 Pseudolabrys sp. | reverse complement strand
AAATGGCTTGCCCATCATGCCGACGCCAAAGTGATAGGCGGCTGTCGTTTCGGTCGTCACCTTGTAGCGGTTGTCCGGCAGATCGATGTTGTAGGGCGGTTCGCGCTTCCAGATTTCAAGGATGACGTCGATCGCCTCAGCGAACATCTTGTTGCGGTCGTCTTTCAGGATTCCGAGCGCTTCTGCGTCTGACGTGAGCGCGCCGGGGCTGATGCCGAAGATGAAACGGCCCTGTGAAAGATGATCGAACATCGCGGCATTGGCGGCGACCAACACGGGGTGGGCCTGTGACAAATTGGTGGTGCCGGTCGCGAGCTTGATCTGCTTGGTGTCGCCGATCAAAGTCGCGAGAAACAACATGCTGTTGGTGATGTTCTCGGCGCGGTCGGTGAGATGCTCGCCCATGAAGGCGTCGTAGAAGCCGAGCTTATCACACAGGATGAATGCTTCGCGGTCCTCGCGCAGCGTTTCGCTCCAATCGCGGTGCAACGGATGCACCGGCATGGTGAAGTAACCGAGCCGCATCGCACATCCTCACTCGTGGAGCTCAAGCCTAGCGAAGCCGGCGCGGCGATGCAGCAATCTTGAAGATGTCGAGCACGTCGCCATTGTCGCAGCGATGTGTTCCTTTCACGATGTCAGAAAGAACGACGTTATCGCGGCACGGGGCGTCAAACCGCGACTTTGGTCAGGAAACTTTCGACCTCGCCGCGCAGCGCGCTCGCAGCGTCGGACACCGCTTCGGAGGCGGCCAATACCGTTTGCGCGGAATCGCGGGCGGTCGTGGTGTCCTGCGCCACTTCGCCCAGCACGTCGACCACCAGCTTGGCGCCCTCGGCGGCCCCACTGACGTTGTGCGAGATCTCGCTGGTGGCGGCGCTCTGTTGCTGCACGGACGTTGCAACCGCGGAGGCATATCCGTCGATCTCGCGCATGCGCTCGGTAATGCGGGCGATGGCTTCGACGGCGTTACCGGTCGACGATTGAACCGAGGCGATCTGGCTTGCGATATCTTCGGTGGCTTTTGCCGTCTGCACCGCCAGCGATTTGACTTCAGATGCGACAACCGCAAAGCCGCGCCCGGCTTCGCCCGCGCGCGCCGCTTCGATCGTCGCGTTCAACGCCAGCAGGTTGGTTTGTCCGGCAATGGTGCGGATGAGATTGATGACATCGCCGATCTTCTGCGCCCCGGCCTGCAGCGCGTCGATCCGCTCATTGGTGGCATGGGCTTCGCCGACCGCCGAGCGAATGACGTCGGCAGTCTGGCTCAGTTGGCGGCCAATTTCCGCAATCGAACTCGCCATCTCGTCGGCGGCGACCGCGGCGTTCTCGATGTTGCCCGAGGATTCATGCGAGCGATGAACCGCGCTTTCCGCGCGCGCGGAGGTGTGACCCGAGGCGTTGAACAATTCTGCGGCAGTCGTGCGCATTTCAGCTGCGCGGCCGGCAACAGTTTGCAGCAAGTTTTCCGCGCGTTCGCGAAACGCGTTGATCGCCCCGTCGATGAACGCACGGCGTTCTTCCTGTTGCTCGATGGTGGCGCGCTGTTGTTCGGACTGCCGCCGGTCAGTGATATCCTCGTGCGTGCCGATCCAGCCGCCATCTTTCATCGGGTGGTTGATCACCTGGATCAAACGCCCATTGCTAGATTTGACTTCGTTGAGCTTGGTCTCGCCCTTTCTCACGCCGTCGAGGAGTTCGGCGCGGTAGGCGTGGATGTCGCGCGAGAATGTGCCTTTCTTGGCGCGCAAGCCGAGAACTTCAGCGAGTGAGAGGCCGAGCCGGCACTCGTCGGCCGACAGGTTGTACATTTCATAATATTGCTTGTTGGAGACGACGAGCCGTTCCGAGCCGTCGAACATGCATAGGCCTTGGGTCATGCTGTCGATGGCGGTGCGAATTTGTCCGTTCTCTTTGCGCACGCGGAATAAGACATAGGCGCCGACCGCGCTCATTGCGATCAATGCGGCAAGGCCTGCCGTGAGCAGGGGAAGCCACGCATCGATGGCAACTCGAATGAGGTCGGCCGAGCCGCGTGCCCATGCAAGGGCTGCCGCAAAGGCGAGTACGCCGGCAGCAACGATCAGCCGCCAGGCGTGCTTCGGCGCCAGAGAAAATATCGCTCGCATCCAGTCGCTTCGTTTCGTCCCCAGATGGCCAAAAGTAGGAGTCAGCGGTTGTTTTGCGGTTAATCAGCCATTAGCGCCCCATAAATGCCCGGTTAACAAGTTCTTACCGCGGCTGCGGCAGTCTTGCTTGCCAACCGAGATTTGTCATGGACCATCGGTGCAATTCCGCGTTCGAGCGATTCGGAGACGGCGAATGAGGCTTCTTCGCGGGCTTCTGATCATTGTGACGGCGGCGATTGCGAGCGCCGGGGGTGCGTCGCGGGTCATGGCCCAGACCAGCGCGGCCCAGGCCGAACTCGTCGCGCTCGAACCGGTCCGCCAAGATATCAATCAAGTTGAGGCTGCGCTCCGCCGGGGTGGGCTGTCAGTCAATGCGCTGGGGGAATTCAGCCGGCGGCTTATTCCGGTCCGCGACGATCTTCGCAACCGCATTGCCGAACTCGAGCCCCGGCTGGCGCAGATCGATGAGCGTCTCAAGCAACTGGGGCCGGCGCCGGCGCGCGACACCGCGCCCGAAGCCTCACAGATCGCGGACGAGCGCGCGCGGTTGAACGCGGCGCATAGCGATCTCGATGCGGCGCTCAAGCAGGCGCGGCTTCTTGCGTCGCGCGCTGAGCAGGCCTCGGCCGACCTGCTCGACCGCCGGCGCTCGGCCTATGCGCAGGAGATGCTCGAACAGTCGTCGAGCGCTCTGTCACCGTTCTTCTGGATCGATGCCGCCGGCGCATTGTCGGACGAAGTCTCAGCCCTTGGGTTGGTATTGCGGACCTGGTGGTCGCTCGTGGCCGCAGGCGGATTGCTCAAACTTGCAAGTGCGGCGTTTCTGGGTCTGCTGCTTGCGG
>JAFAQJ010000333.1 GCA_019246455.1 Pseudolabrys sp. | reverse complement strand
ATCGAGCCCAACGAGGCTGAGCAGCTCGATACAGCGCGCATTGACGCTATCGGCGTGCAGCGGCCCGCTGCGGTGGTGCACCGTGTAGAGCATCGGCACACGAATATTGTCGGCGAGACTGAGACTGTGGAACGGCCGTGGCAGCTGGAAACTGCGGGCCAGCCCGCGGCGCGTACGCTCGTGGGCAAGCATGCCGTCCATCGGCTCGTTATCGAAAACCACACGGCCCTGCTCGTTTTGCAGCGTCCCGCAGATGCAGTTCACGAGCGTACTTTTGCCCGAGCCGTTCGGGCCGATCAGGCCCAGCCGTTCGCCCTGCTGTACTTCCAGTTCGACGCCGTCGAGCGCGACGAATCCGCCAAAGCGCTTGCTGATCTTGTCGACGTGGAGAAGCGTCGTCATTTTTGCCTCCGCGCGCGGAGCCATTCCTCAACCAGACCTACAAGACCGTTGGGCGCGATGACGACGAAGGTGACGAGCAGCAGACCGACGATCAGAAGATTCACCGCCGAGGAAATCGTTACGGTCGCAACCTGTTGCAACGTGCCGAGCAGGAGCGAGCCGATCAGCGGGCCCACCCAGCTCGTCGTGCCGCCGATCATCGGCATCGCAATGGAATTGACGCCGTATTCGAGGCCGAACGCGGAGGCCGGCTGTAGAAAACCGATGTAATAGGGAAACGGCGCTCCAGCCATGCCCATCAGCGTCCCGGAAATCGTTGTCGCAACAAGTTTGAGCCGCAGCGTCGGCACCCCGGATGCCTCGGCGGCCAATTCGTCGTCGCGGATGGTGGCGAAGCCGAAGCCGAGCTGCGAGCGCTCGAGGGCGCGGGCGATCCCGAGCGACAGTACGGCGAGTGCCAGCATCAGGATAAACAGATACTCGATGTAGTGAATGCTGAACGTTCCGATTTCGAGGCTGTCGGGCCGCAGAATATAGGCGCCGCGTGAGCCGCCAACGAAATCCCAATTGACGATCAGCGTCTGCAACACGACGGCCATCGCGAGCGTGGCGATGGCGAAAAAGGCGCCGCGCAGCCGCAACGTCAGATAGCCCATGCCGAGGCCGACAATGCCGCACACTGCGCCACTAAGGACGATGAGGAACGGGAGCGGCAACGGGAAAAATTTATACCAGAACACAGTGCTGTAGGCGCCGAGCGCGAAGAACGCCGCCGAGCCGAAATTTACGTAGCCGCAATAACCGCCGAGAATGTTCCAGGCGGTCGACAACACAACGAACTGCAAGATCGTATAGCCCGCGAAGAACAGATAGCCGATGTCGAGTGCGTGCCCCACGACGAATATTGCAAAGCCGATCAGCAGGCTGACGATGGAGAATTTCAGCGTGCTCACGGGCTAACGTCCGAATAGTCCGGCGGGGCGGAAGGCGAGGGTCAGAAGCAGGAAGCCGAACGCGACCGCGGGCGCCCAGGATGGCCCGTAAAAGGTCGAAGTCAGGCTTTCCATCACGCCGAGCAGCATTGCCGCAAGAAGCGACCCCGGCAGACTTCCAAGTCCGCCGAGCACGCAGATCGCAAAGACACGGCCAATGTATTCGCGGCCGACAGAAGGTTCGACCGGCTGAATGATAATGAGGAGTGCGCCGGCGATGGCCGCAATCGCAATGGAGATGCCAAACGCAATCCGCTTGATGCGGATAGGATCCGCCGCCATCAGTTGAAGCGCCAATTGATCCTGCGACACCGCCATGATGGCGCGGCCGGTGAAGGTGCGGCTGATGAAAAGCTCAAGCAGGCCGAACAAAGCGAGCGCGACCATGCACGGGACCAGCATGCGTAGCGGCAAGTCGATCGGCCCGAAATGCAGGCTTGGACCGATATAGCTTGCCTCGACGTAGCGGTAATCGACGCCGAACACGAGGATCAACGCGACCTCGGTGACAAATAGCAATCCAAAGAAAAACGCGAGGCCGCGCAGCGAGTCCTGTCCGCGCTTTTCGAACGAGAGGTGGTAAACCTGATAGATCGCGCTGCCGAGCGCGTAGAACACCGGCAGCATCAAAAGGCTGGCGATAATCGGATCGAGGCCGAACGCGACGTCGAGGAGATAAGCGATATATGAGCCGAGAATAATGAAGCCGGGATGCGCGATATTGACGATATCGAGCATGCCGAACGAAATCGAAACTCCGGCGGTGACGGCAGCATAAAAACCGCCGAGCAGAAGTCCCGCCACGATCGCGTTTAAAAACAACTCGAATGGAAAATCCAAGAAACGGTCCGTCCCTGCTGCGATCCCGTGCGCAAAGCGTGAGATTCTTATGGCGTGCCCTTTTTGCAGTGTGCAGGAAGGGTCATGGCTTGGCTAGTGCCGCACTCGGTCTCGATCAAAACGAACGCCCGCCGCGGTGGGCGCGGCGGGCGTCGGTATCGTGAAAAATTCTAAGCTGCGGCTTGCGGACGAACGTGGGCGGGTAACGGCAGAGGTTTGTTCGTCGACTGTTTGAATTCGACGGTCATGAACACCATCTCGCGATCGCCGAGATTTTCGAGATCGTGCACCTTGAACTCGCCGGCACCGTAAGTCTCGTGTCGGGTTTCGCCGGGCTCGTAGGTGTATTCGACGGTGCTGCCGTCATGGACATGCTGGCGACCGCGGCCGCCGCTCACCGAGGTCCAGAAGTAGTCGAGCACGTGACGGTGGAAACCGATGCGTTCGCCCGGCGCCAGACGGATTATCCAGACGCGGGTACGCTCGTTCTCGGACAAAAGTTGTGACCCGACGCAAGGATTCGGATTCTTGCGCTCGCGCTCGAATTCTGCGGCGATCTCGGGCGACCATTGCGACGTGTCTTTGCGCTCCGCCGCCTTGTCGAGCATGGTAAGGGCCATGACTTTTCCTCCAATGCGATTTGGCGCTTTATATAACACTTCGACGGCAACCTGAAACCTTGAGGTTCGTCAATTGGCTGCGACTGGACGCGCCATTGTAATTGGCGGCTCGATGAGCGGCTTGCTCGCTGGCCTTTTGCTGCGGCGGGCCGGGTGGGATGTCGAGA
>JAFAQJ010000031.1 GCA_019246455.1 Pseudolabrys sp. | reverse complement strand
GCTCTTCGCGCTCGAGCCGCTGTCTTTCTTCCTTCCGGATCGGAATGCGCGATAACGCCCATCGTAGCGTGGGCGGCATGACCATCGTTGTGATCACGGCCATCGCGACGATCATCGTGAAGAGATTTTGACTGAGCGCGCCCATCGAAAGGCCGAAAGTCGATATGATGACTTCTGTCGAGCCGCGCGCGTTCATGCCGCAGGCAAGGGCCAGGCCTTCGCGGCGAGTCAGCCCGCCAAGCTCGGCACCAATAAAGGCGCCGCCGAACTTTCCAACACTGGCGATCAGAATCAGTCCGAGCGTCAGCAACAGCGTGTGCCAATCAGTGAGAATGGTTAGATCGGCGCTGAGACCAGCCGTGCCGAAGAATACCGGGGCGAAGAACGCCGTGATCAATCCTCGCAACTGCTCGTCAATGTGTCGCGTGAGAATTGGCGATTCACCGACCAGTATGCCGGCCACGAAGGCGCCAAGCACGGTATGGACACCGATTGCATAAGTCGTCAGCGCCATCGCGCACATGATGGCGAGAATGGCGGTGATGACCGCGAACTCGCTCAGGAAAACGTCATTGACCCCTCGGATAATGACGAAAACGACCCGCCGTCCAATCGTCAGACTGACGGCCATGAATATGAAAACGCCGGAAATACTTTGCAGCAGCGACCACGGGTCGATCGTGCCTTTTTCTGCAATGCTGAAGATGATGGACACGATGATCCAGCCGACGCTGTCATCGATAATGGCCGATGCAAGAATGACCTGGCCGACGACTCGGCGCATGAAGTGCATTTCGCGCACGACCATCGCGACAATTTTGACCGAGGCGATCGAGAGCGCGGTGCCGAGGAAGAGGGACGTTACAAGGCGTTTGCCCGGGTCCGGCAGCATGCTGTC
This sequence comes from Pseudolabrys sp., assembly GCA_019246455.1. Lineage (GTDB taxonomy): Bacteria > Pseudomonadota > Alphaproteobacteria > Rhizobiales > Xanthobacteraceae > Pseudolabrys. The sequence continues at coordinate 1,855 of JAFAQJ010000031.1, read as the reverse complement.
CGGCAGGAATTCACCTAATACGACACCGCACGCGAACGGCACGATAATGCCCATCAGCGAGGCATAGATCGAAGCCTTGCCGGTCCGCCGCACCAGCTTGAGATCGGTTTCCATTCCGGTGAGCAGCAGCAGCAACAGAATGCCGAATTGCGAGATGCCATCGATCATCGCCTTCTGTTCGGCATTTTTCGGAAACAGCAAGTGCTGGCCGTCCGGCCACAGCAGCCCTAGCACCGAGGGACCAAGGATAAGACCCGCTATCAGTTGGCCCATGACAGCCGGCTGACGCAGCCGTTGCATCGTCTCGCCGAGAAGGCGGCCGACGAGCATTAGCGCCAACAAGCCAGCAACGAAGACGACCTCCGACGGGCTTTTTTCTGATTTCTCCGCAGCAAAAGCCGCCGTGCCCAGAAAGGGCACGAGCAACAGGCCAGCCATTGCCCCGGTCCTCGGCATGCTTCGTCGTCCCGATGCGCGGCGAAAACGGCCGCGCGACCTTTGAGTCCTCTTGGCGGTCACCGAATGGCCCCCGCATCGAACAACCCTGACTAGGTTTGCCGGTTCCGCCTTCTGCAATTGCAAATTAGTCGCAACTGCAGTACTAAGTAGCAGAGAAACCGAGATTTTTGCGAATGCGACGTGGCGCTCCACGGCAACAAAGCAAGTCTGGCTGGCGGCGTGAGCGGGGCCGGCCGGCCCTGGCCGAAGTATTTGGCTCGATCGCCACGCGGCCACGTGGGCCGCTCTGGCGAAAGCTGCTCGCGTTCCTCGGACCGGGCTATCTGGTCGCGGTTGGCTACATGGACCCCGGTAACTGGGCGACGTCACTCGCCGGCGGTTCGAAGTTTGGCTACGCGCTGCTTGCTATCGCCCTGCTTTCCAATCTGATGGCGATCCTGTTGCAGGCGCTCTGCGCGCGCCTCGGAATTGGTGCGGGGCGCGATTTGGCGCAGGCGTGCCGCGATGCCTTCCCCCGCACGGTGAGCTGGCCGCTGTGGCTTATCACCGAGATTGCCATTTGCGCCACCGATCTCGCCGAGGTGATCGGCACCGCCATCGGCCTCAACCTCTTGTTCGGAATCCCCCTCGAGATCGGCGTTCTGATCACCGCGCTCGATGTTTTCATTATTCTCTGGTTGCAAAATCTTGGCTTCCGCTGGATCGAGGCCTTCATCGTCACGCTGATGGGCGTGATCGCGGTCTGTTTCCTCGCGCAAATCGCGATGGCGAATCCGGATTGGGCGGCCGTCATTCGCGGCTTCGCGCCCACCACCGAGATCGTGCGCAATCCGGACATGCTGTACCTCGCGATCGGAATCGTCGGCGCGACCGTTATGCCGCACAATCTCTATCTGCACTCTGGCGTTGTGCAGACAAGAAAGATCGGCGTGTCAATCGCCGACAAGCACGAGGCGATCAAGCTCGCGACGATCGATTCAACGATCGCACTGACTTTTGCGTTATTGATCAACGCGGCGATTCTGATTCTCGCAGCCGCGACATTTCATCGAGCCGGCAAGACCGATGTGGCCGAACTCGATCAAGCGCATTCGTTTCTGGCGCCGTTGTTGGGCTCGGCCATAGCGCCTTCATTGTTCGGCGTCGCGCTTCTGTGCTGCGGGCTTAATTCGACCGTGACGGCCACCTTGTCCGGTCAGATCGTGATGGAAGGATTCATCGATGTTCGCCTGCCGGCGTGGGCACGACGTCTGGTGACGCGCGCCATCGCTATTGTGCCGGCAGCGGCCGTGACGATCTGGTACGGCGAGGCGGGAACGGCAAAGCTTCTGATCCTCAGCCAGGTTGTGCTGGGCATCGCGCTGCCTTTTGCAATCGTCCCTTTAGTGCTGTTCAC
>JAFAQJ010000024.1 GCA_019246455.1 Pseudolabrys sp. | reverse complement strand
TCCGTCGCGCTGATTGAGCTTCTCATCGGCAGCGACTCCGTCGAGAAAGAAAGGATAAAAGACGACACCGCGATTCGCCGCAAGGTCCGCGAACATGGCTTTGGTGGCCGCACCATAATCCGCGCCCATATTGGGCGGCGCGACCATCCCGCACAGCAGAACCTTGATCTTGCGCTCTTGAAGGCGCTCCAGGATGGCATCGAGCGCCCTGCGCGTCACCGCGGTATCGACGCCGCGCAATACGTCGTTGGCGCCAAGCTCCAGGATGACGGCGTCGGTGCCTTCGGGCACCGACCAATCGAGCCGCGCCAGGCCGCCAGAGGCGGTATCACCCGACACGCCGGCATTGGCGACTTCGACCTTTACACCTTTTGCTACAAGCGCCTGCGCTAGCTTCACCGGAAATACCGCCTCCGCAGGCAGGCCGAGTCCGGCCGTGAGCGAGTCGCCCAGTGCGACAATTTTCACTGGCCGCACGTTCTGCGCCTGTGCCGAAGCGGCACAAAATGCCGCCAACCAGAGGGCTAGCGAGATTTGCGCAACGCGCCGGATTCTCCCATATGACACTGGCATGAAGGGCAACTCCCAGGCCGCGATTTCACTCGCGGGCGTCAATCTCTCGCTCGGTCAGGGAGCGGCCCGCGTCCATATCCTCAAGGATATCGGATTGAATATAGGCCGTGGCGAGGCAATCGGCCTCATCGGCCCGTCCGGCTCGGGCAAATCCACGTTACTGATGGTGATGGCGGGGCTTGAGCGGCCCGACAGCGGCGACGTAACCGTGGCCGGCCAGAATTTGGGCGGACTTGATGAAGACGCTCTCGCGCGTTTTCGCGGCCGCAATGTCGGCATCGTCTTTCAGTCCTTTCATCTCATCCCGACCATGACCGCGCTGGAGAACGTCGCAGTGCCGCTTGAACTCGCCGGCGCCGACGATGCCAACGAACGCGCGGCGCGCGAATTGTCTGCGGTGGGTCTGGCAGATCGCCTGCATCATTATCCCGCGCAGTTGTCGGGCGGTGAACAGCAGCGCGTTGCCATCGCGCGGGCACTAGCTCCCGATCCGGCGATCTTGGTTGCCGACGAGCCTACTGGCAATCTCGACGAGACCACCGGCCAGCAGATCATCGACCTGTTGTTCGCCGGTCACGAGAAGCGTGGCACGACGCTCGTTCTGGTCACGCACGACGCGGCGCTTGCGGCGCGTTGCAAGCGCGTGGTGCGGCTGCGCTCGGGTCACGTCGACGGCGAAGGCCTGACATGAGCACCGCCACGCTGCCGCAACGGGCCGCGCCGTGGCTGGCGTTGCGCTTTGCCTTGCGCGAGATCCGCAGCGGCCTGCGCGGCTTCTATGTCTTCATCGCTTGCATTGCGCTCGGCGTCATGGCGATTGCCGGCGTCGGCTCGCTATCCGCAAGCCTCACCAACGGCCTGTCGCGCGAAGCGCGCGTCATTCTCGGCGGGGATCTGTCCGTTTCGCTAATTCACCGCGAAGCCTCGCCGGACGAACTGCGTTATCTCAACGCGCAGGGCACGGTGTCGCAGACTGCGGCCATGCGCGCGATGGCGCGCACCCAAAGTGGCGATGCATCGCTGGTCGAACTCAAGGCCGTCGATGCGCGCTACCCGCTGCTCGGTCACGTCACGCTCAAGCCGGATATGAAGCTGGCCGACGCCATTACCGAACGCGATGATGTGTTCGGCGCCGCAGCCGATCCGACGTTGCTGGCACGGCTCAACCTCAAAGTCGGCGACAAGATCACCGTCGGCAACGCAACGTTCGGCATCCGCGCCGAAATCGATGGCGAGCCCGACAAATTGTCGATCGGCATCGGATTTGGGCCGCGGCTGATGGTGAGCGAGCCGGCGCTGCGCGCAAGCGGTCTCGTCCAGCCTGGTTCGCTTGTCCGGTGGCAGTACCGCGTTGCTCTGCGCGATGCAGACGCCGACGATCGCCGGATAGACGAACTACGGGCCGATGTATCGCGAAAATTTCCGGATGCGGGTTGGGAGGTGCGGACGCGCAACAACGCCTCCCCTATGCTCGAACGCAACGTCGAACGCTTCACGCAATTTCTTGAAATCGTTGGCTTAACCGCGCTGCTGATCGGCGGCGTCGGGGTCGCAAACGCGGTGAAGGGACATCTCGATCGCAGGCGCGACACAATCGCGACGATGAAGGCCTTGGGCGCGTCGGGCACGCGCATTGTCAGGGTTTATCTGACGCAAATTCTGCTGCTCGCGGCGATGGCCGGCGTGATCGGCGCCGTGCTCGGCGCTGTTCTGCCGTTTGCCGTCACCGGATTGTTCGGCGCGATCATTCCGCTGCCGATCGAACCCGCGGTACATCCCGGACAACTGGCGCTGTCGGCGATCTACGGGCTGCTCGTCGCCTGCTCCTTCGCGCTTTGGCCGCTGGGCCGCGCGCACGACGTGCCGGTCGGCGCGCTGTTTCGCGACGCCGTCGCGCCGCAACCGGCGCGGCCGCGACGGCGATACATCGCCGCGGTGATCGCGATGTCGGCGATCCTCGCCGCTTTGTCTGTCGTTCTCGCCTATGACAAGCGCGTTGCTCTGGTTTATGTCGGCGCCGCCGCGGCGGTGTTCGTTCTTTTGCGGCTGGTGGCGAGCGGATTGATGGCGATTGCAAGGCAGCTGCCTCGCGCACGCTCGACCGTGCTGCGCATGGCGATCGCCAACATCCACCGCCCCGCCGCGCTGACGCCGACCATCGTGCTGTCGCTCGGATTAGGGATCGCGCTCCTCGTCACCGTGATCGAGATCGACGGCAACCTACGGCGGCAATTCACCGCGGCGCTGCCGCAGAAGGCGCCGTCATTCTATTTCCTCGACATCCCATCCGAAAACGCGACGGGATTTTCGAACTTCATCAAAGGCCTTGCGCCGGCCGCTAGACTCGAAGATGTGCCGATGCTGCGCGGCCGCATCGTGTCGGCGCGCAACGTGCCGGCCGACGAGTTGAAACCCTCGCAGGACGCCGCCTGGGTGCTGCAGAGCGACCGCGGCATTACCTATTCGGACGGCGTGCCGGCCGGTTCTCATGTCGTCGACGGCCAATGGTGGGGATCGGATTATGATGGCCCGCCGGTCGTCTCCTTCGAGCAAAAAATCGCGCAAGGCCTTGGCCTCAAGATCGGCGACCCGGTCACGGTGAACGTGCTCGGCCGTAATATCACCGCGACGATTTCCAACCTGCGCCGCGTCGATTGGGAAAGCCTCGGCATCAACTTCGTGATGGTGTTTCCGCCGAGCGTGTTTCGCGCCGCCCCGCATACCCATATGGCGACGCTGACGTACCAAGGGGGCGGCTCGGTCTCAGAGGAAGGCGCGGTGATCCGCGCGGTGGCCGCAAAATTCCCGATGGTGACGACGGTGCGCGTCAAGGACGCGCTCGACTCGATCGGCTCGCTGGTCGGCAATCTGGTGCTCGGCATTCGCGCCGCGAGCGCCGTGACGTTGCTGGCGGCCGGACTCGTGCTTGGCGGCGCACTTGCCGCCGGCCATCAGCATCGCGTCTATGACGCCGTGCTGCTCAAGACACTCGGCGCCACACGACGGCGATTGCTGGCCGCCTATCTCATCGAATATCTCATGATCGGCAGCGCCACCGCCGTGTTTGGTGTGCTGTCCGGCTCGCTCGCGGCGTGGCTCATCACCACGAACCTAATGAATCTGAGCTTCCAGTTTTCGGCGCTGCCGGCGCTTGTCGCAACACTGGCCGCCGTGGCGCTCACCGTCGTGCTCGGCCTTCTTGGCACTTACCGCGCGCTCGGCCAGAA
>JAFAQJ010000017.1 GCA_019246455.1 Pseudolabrys sp. | reverse complement strand
CGTGGCGCCAAGCGTGCCGCCGGCCCCGCCGACATTCTCGATGATCACGGTCTGGCCGATGTTCTTGCTGATCGCGTCAGCCGCGATGCGAGCCACCACGTCGCTCGGGCCGCCGGCCGGGAACGGCACGATCATGATGATGTTGCGGCTCGGATAATCCTGCGCGGACGCTGCGCCAACGAACAGCAGGGGAGCGATCAAGGCTGCGACGAGCGACGTCTTCATGAGGGATCTTCCTCCGTTACGTTTCTTATGCGCGGTGAGCGTCTCGCTTTATTCAGCGGCTTCTTTTTGAATTTTATCCATCTTCGCCTTGACGACGACCTTGATCGCGTCCTCGACGCGGTCCTTGGCGTAGCGGATCGCGGTCGGCAGGTCGTCGAGCGCGAAAGTGTGGGTGTGAATCTTGGTGGCGTCGAAACGCTTTTGCGCCATGTAGGCTTCGGCGCGATGCGTCGCGCTCTTGCCCTCGCCGCGAATGCCGTAGAGGTAGATGTTGTTGCGCACGATATGCGCGACATCGACCGGCACGACGCCCTCGTGCGCGAAGGCGGCGAGACACACCTTGCCGCCACGGTTGACCATGCGCACCGCCTCGTTGACGGCGTTCGAGGCGGCCGAGCATTCGACGACGTAATCGACGCCTTTGCCGCCGGGCGTAAGCTTCTTCACCTCGGCGACGACGTCCGGCGTCTTGCGGACATTGATGACGTGATCGGCGCCGAGCTCCTTGCCGATCGCGAGGCGGTTGTCGCGCGTGCCGGTGAGAACGACGGGCTGCGCACCGAGCGCCTTCGCCACCGCGACGGTTAGGAGGCCGATCGGGCCCGGCCCGGTGACGCATACGCTTTCGCCGGCAACAAGGCCGCCGAGTTCAGTGAGCGCATACATTGCGGTGCCGGCGGTGACGACGAGCGTGCCCTCCTCGTCCGACATCTCGTCCGGGATCGCCACCAGCGTATTAATGTTGTTGACCTGGTATTCGCAAAAGCCGCCGTCGGTGGTGAAGCCGTTGGCGCGATGGCCCTTATCGACGTCACCATAGTTGAGGCCGTAGTTGTGGCACGAGGTGTACATGCCCTCGCGGCAGCGCTTGCACTGGCCGCAGCCGGCGTGGATTTCGACCGAGACTCGGGTGCCGATCTTGTATTCGTCGACGCCGGGACCGAGCGCCACCACGGTGCCCATATATTCGTGGCCAGGCGTCCAGTTCTTGTTGAACGGCAACCCGCCCTCAATCATCGCCGGCGGGCCGTGATAGATATTGTCGAGGTCCGTGGCACAGATCGCGATGGCGTCGATGCGCACCAGCACCTCGGCCTTCTTCGGCATCGGCACCGGTTTCTTCGTGTAGACGAGTTGCCCCGGATCGCCGAGCACCCAGGCACGCTGCTCGTCCGGAATAGGAAATGCGGGGCTGGTCTTCACCCCGGCGGGAATAGCCATCGTCCTACGCCCTCAGTTTGCGGCGCGGGCGCGGTCGACGCTGATGCCCGGCGCGCCGAAATCGGTCGACAGCGCCCGAGCGGCGGCGAGCACTTCGGTGCGGATCAGATTGAGATGCTCCTCGCTTGCGCGCATCTTCGGCGTCGAGGCGCTGATCGAGCCGATCACCGCGCCGGTCTGGTCACGGATCGCGGCGCCGATACAGATCACGCCCGGCAGATATTCTTCCTGGTCGACCGCATAGCCGGTGCGGCGCACCTGCCGCAGCATTTCGATGATCTGTGGAATCTCGGTGATGGTCTTATCGGTGTAGCGCTTGACGTGATTGCCGAGAATACGGCGGGCTTCGTCCTCCGGCAGCCAAGCGAGAATCGCCTTACCGGTGGTCTGCGCATGCGGCGCGGGAATCTTGCCGAGCTTGCCGGTCTCGACGCGCACCGCGTGACGCGCTTCGCGCACCGCGATGTTCGAGATGATGTCGCCGTGACGCGCGGCGAGATGCACGGTCTCGCCTGTGGCGCGGTTGATCGCCTCGAGATACGTCTCGGCACGGCGCGGCAGATCGACCTGCAGGCAGGCATGGCTCAGCGTGAGGAGCCGTCCGCCCAGCGTATAAAGACGCTTGCCCGGTACCTTGGCAGCGAAATTGCGCTTGATCAGCGTCGCTAGCAGATGATGACAGGTCGAGATGTTGAGCTGCGTGCGGTTCGACAGCTCGGTCAGGGTCGCTTCACCGCCGAGTTCGGCGATGGTCTCGACCAACAGTAGGGCGCGATCGACCGACTGGATGCTGTGGCGTTCGGATTGATTGCGTGACGGCGATTTGGCGCTGGCCTTCGCCTTGGCCCCGGGACCGGGGATGATTTTGGCGTCCATAGCACTCCCTTGGCGTTTTCTTGTGATGACAATTCCTACCCTGTGAAAAGCAAAGGCGGCGCACCACTTCGAGTCAAGGAAGTTTCGGAATGACGAATCCGGGTTTCGTCATGTGAAATACTTTGGCAAAAACATTCATGGGATCAATGCGTTGATCAGATGACTGCGTTTGCCCGCGGCACCTATCCGCTACTAGGGTGCGGCCTCCTTATTCTTCCTTTTTGCCTGGAGCGGATCATGCCGGATGCCCGAGGCTCCGCTCCACCGCTGTTCAATGCCTTCTTGCTGCTGTGGCTGTCGGGCTGCGCGTTGCGGCTGACAATTCTCGCAGTGCCGCCGGTCATCCCGCGCATCCACGACGACTTGCAGATGAACGCGACGCAGGTCGGGGTGCTGACCGGATTGCCATCGCTGCTGTTCGCGCTTGCCGCGGTGCCCGGCTCGCTCCTGATTGCGCGGCTGGGCGTCCGCTCCGCGCTCGTGATCGCACTCTTGGTGACGGCAGCCGGCGGCGCGCTGCGCGGCGCTTTCCCGTCGATCGCGTGGCTCGATGCGATGACGATCGTCATGGGCGCCGGGGTCGCGATCATGCAAGTGACGATGCCGCCCACGGTGCGCGCCTGGGTGCCGCACCGCATTCCCTTCGCCACCGCGGTTTACACCAACGGCTTGCTGATCGGCGAAATTCTGCCGGTAGCGCTGACATTGCCGCTGGTGTTGCCACTCCTTCGTGGTAGCTGGCAGTGGAGCCTCGCCGCCTGGAGCGTGCCAGTCGTGGTGATTGCCGCGATGGTGCTCGTCATGGCGCCGCCCGCCAGGGCCGCGGCTACCCGCCGCCAGTGGTGGCCGAACTGGCGCGACCCGTTATTGTGGCGGCTCGGCCTCATGCTCGGCTCGGTCAACGCCACCTATTTCGGCATCAATGCGTTTCTGCCCGACTATCTCAACGCCAAGGCCCAAGGCGAATGGATCGGTCCAGCGCTGAGCGCGCTCAACATTGGGCAACTGCCGGTGTCGTTCGTGTTGCTCGCGGCGGCCGGCAGCATGAAGCGCGCGATCTGGCCTTACGCCGCTGCCGGCTCGATCTCGATTGCTTCGATCGCCGTGATGGTGTTCGGCAGCGGTATTTGGATTGTCGTCGCAGCCGCCTTCAACGGCTTCGCGGTCGCCGGAACGCTGGTGCTGATCCTCGCGCTCCCGCCGCTGCTGGCGCCGCCGGGCGACGTTCACCGCGTCACCGCGGCGATGTTCAC
>JAFAQJ010000345.1 GCA_019246455.1 Pseudolabrys sp. | reverse complement strand
AGCGCGTTGTCGATCCAGGTCGCGGGCAGGCCGAATGTCGGCTCGGTGGTGTGCACGCCCGGCAGGTTCACCTGGCCGCCGGCCGGGTCCATGACCATGAACTGGTTCGGCCACACCTTGCCGCCGCCGCCTTCGACCTCCTTGATCTTGATGACGTAGCTGTTGGCGTCGAGCTGGACGTTGTCGAGGATGCGGACCGCCGGCATCACAAAGCCCATCTCGACGGCCAGCGAGCGGCGCAGCGCCTTGATCTGATCGGTAAGACGATCGCCGTCCGGCGAGTTGACGAGCGGTAACAGGCCGTAGCCAAGCTCGATCTTGAGATCGTCGATCTTGAGCGCGGTCGAGATCGGCTCGTCCGCTTCCGCCGCCTGGCCTGGCTCGGCGGTTGCGGTTTTGGCCTCGGCAGCGGCCGCCGCCTTGGTGCGCTTGTCGAAGGTATAGGCGAGGACGCCGGCACCGGCGGCGAGCGCGAAGAACGGGATCATTGGGATGCCGGGCAGGAGACCCATCACGGCCATGACGCCAGCCGACATGCCGAGCGCCTTCGGGTAGCTCGAGAGCTGCGCCATCAGCGCCTTGTCGGCGGCGCCTGAGACGCCGGCTTTGGCGACAAGGAGGCCGGCGGCGGTCGACACGATCAGGGCGGGAATTTGCGTGACGAGGCCGTCGCCGACCGTGAGCAGCGTGTAGGAGCGCGCGGCATCCGAGAACGACAGGCCCTGTTGAGCGATGCCGATGATCATGCCACCGATGATGTTGATGAAGACGACGAGTAGGCCCGCGATGGCATCGCCGCGCACGAACTTCGAAGCGCCGTCCATTGCGCCGAAAAAGCCGCCTTCGTCCTCGAGCTTCTGGCGGCGCTTTCGCGCTTCCTGCTCGTTGATCAGACCCGCCGAGAGATCGGCGTCGATCGCCATTTGCTTGCCGGGCATAGCGTCGAGGTGGAAACGCGCCGCGACTTCGGCGATGCGGCCAGAGCCTTTGGTGATGACGACAAAATTCACGATCACCAGGATCGTGAACACGATCAGGCCGATTACGAAATTGCCGCTCATCACGAAGTTGCCGAACGCCTCGATGACGTGACCGGCGGCATCAGTGCCTTCGTGGCCGCGCGACAGGATGAGGCGCGTCGAGGCGAGATTGAGCGACAGCCGTAGCATCGTCGCTATCAGCAGCACGGTCGGAAACGATGAAAACTCGAGCGGCGTCTGGATGAACAGCGCTGTCATCAGGATCAGCACCGAGATGATGATCGAAACGGCGAGCGCCATATCGAGCAGCATCGATGGCAGCGGCAGGATCAGAACGACGAGGATGGTGAGGACGCCAAAGGCGAGCGCGAGATCGCCACGCTTGAACAGCGCGCCAAGGTCGTTGAGACCCGGCAATCGGCTGAGGATTTTGACACCGCTTGCAGATTGCGCGGCCGAAACGTCGCTCATCGAGGAGTCCCAGGGGCCGGCGGGCCCACCTAGGCAAAATCTGCCGATTTATGGTTAGCGGTCGGTTAATGCGTAACACCTTGGCCTCACAACGAAAAAGTCCTCTCCCACGGGGACGGGAGAGGACCCTCTTCGCTAACCGGACAGTGAGGACGATCAGCCCGGCAGCAGCACGGTATCGATGACGTGGATGACGCCGTTCGACTGATTGACGTTCTGGATCGTGATCTGCGCGGAGCCGCCTTTGGCGTCCCAGATCCAGAGCTTGCCGTCCTTCTCCGACACGGTGATATCGGCGCCTTCGACGGTCTTGAGCATGGCTTTGCCGCCGCTCGCCTTGACCTTTTCCATCAGGTCCTTGGCCGACATGCGGCCGGCGACGACGTGATAAGTCAGGACGTTGGCGAGGGTCTTCTTGTTCTCGGGCTTGAGCAGCGTGTCAACCGTGCCGGCCGGCAGCTTGGCGAACGCGTCGTTAGTCGGCGCGAACACGGTGAACGGGCCGGGCGACTGCAGGGTGTCGACGAGGCCGGCGGCTTTGACCGCAGCGACGAGCGTGGTGTGATCCTTCGAATTCACCGCGTTCTGCACGATGTTCTTCGAGGGATACATTGGCGCGCCGCCGACGGTGACGGTCTTTTCCTGAGCGAACGAAGTCGTGATCGAGGCCGTGCCCGCAGCGAGGGCTAGAACGGCGGCGCCCGCGAGGGCGATAGTGCGGATGGAAGACATGGTGGTAACTCCCGTTTGATCTCTGTGACGTCCCTCTCTGGAGACGTTCAGAGTTACGGAGCCACTCGGTGGGCGGATGCAGTCCGGTCTAAAGATTTGTGAGCTTGCCCTGACCGATGACGGGGCCGGTGGGCAACCCGGTCGGCGAGCCACCTGGCGGCTCGACCGACACGGCGAGGACAGCGGCGGCCGTGGCCTGGGTGGCGAGGCCTGGCGGCAACACTAAAGTCACGGCCTGATCGCGCCGCAGGATACCGAGCGAACGCGGCTTGCCATCAGCCGGGATCAACCACAACTCGGGCACCTTGTCGGCCGGAATATTCAACGCCGCCGGAACCACCACGATATTGTTGGTGCGCGGGTCGATGGTCGCGACCAGCGTGGTATTGCCGCCGGTGATGGTCGCCACCAGCGGCTTTTGCGACGGGGCATTGGGCACCACGAACAGCGCGACGAGGCTGGCGAGCGCCAGCCCGCTTGCGCCGATGGCGAAGCCGCGCCAGAAGGCGAGGCTCGCCCAGCGGCTGGCTTGTACCTTCTCCGGCCGCAGCGCGGTGCTGATGCGCAACCATACGTCATGCGGCGGCTGCACCGGCGCAATGTCGTCGGCGAAAGGCACAAGCTGAGCCTCCCAATGCGCCACCAGTCCCGCGAAAGCGGGTTCGCGTGCGATGCGGCGTTCGGCGGCCTGCCGGTCGGCCTGCGACAACAGTCCGAGCACGAATTCTGCGGCGAGCGCGTCGTCCTGCGGCAATTGGCTATGGTCGAATGTGTCGCTCATTGTTCGAGACAGGTTTTGAGTTTCATCAACGCGCGGCGGATCAGGCTTTTCATGGTGCCGAGCGGCATGGTCATGCGCTCGGCCATTTCCTCATAGGTTGCCCCGTCGAAATAGGCGCCCCGCAGCGCGGTTTGCTCGCGTTCGGCAAGGCCGCCGAGGCAACCGTGAAGCTTCGCGCTCGATTGGGCGTCTTCGAGGCTCGCTTGGGCGGAGGGGGTCGCGTCGGCCACCTCGGTGGCGGCTTCGATCGGGTCGAGCTTGCGCTGGGCTTTAGATCGCACGCGGTCGATCGCGCGGTTGCGGGCGATGGTGATGAGCCAGGTCATCGGGCTTGCCCGTGCCGGATCGAAGTCGGCCGCCTTGCGCCAGACCGTCAAATAAACCTCCTGCAGCACGTCCTCGGCCTCGGCCCTCTCGCCTAAGATACGAAGGCAAACGCCAAACAGCTTCGCCGAGGTCAGACGGTACGTGGTTTGCAGGCCGGTGCGTTCGCCGGCCGCGGTACGGACGAGCGCTGAAACCAGTAGCTGACGGGCATCGCTTTCCATGCAGTGACGATTTCAGCCCTTGCTCCGCGTGCGTCGCGAAGCCCCAACAAGTTACGAAGAAACGGCTCCCACGGATGCACTTGCCAAAGGATCGGGACCAAAGCGGTTTGGTCCGGGGGTGCCACGCAGGAAACCCAGCTCGACCAGCGCCCAAATGGTTATTGCGAAGCTCGGCACCGTGAAGACTAAGCTCTCCATCACATGACGGTCGATATTATCGAGCATCACGGGAACACCGTAGAACAACAGTATCCACCAACCGCTCTTGTTACGATCGTGCAGCCGCTTGATGCCGACCATGAAGCTCGCCGGGACGCCCGCGAGCGCAACGGCGAGCGCCAGCACGATGAATGCTTCGAAAGACACGAATGGCAAGGCAGCAATCGCTGTCAGCAGCACCGCCGCTACAAAGAAAACCGCGACCGCGATCCAGTATTTGGCGCGATTGATGCGCCCCTGCGCCGTGTAGAGCAGATGAATGAGATGAAGATGCACGACCGCCCCCGGATTGCCGCTCGCGACGCAGTCTAATTTATGCGGATGCGCGCGGCCAGCGAGGGGTTAGGCCGCGGCCGTCATCTGTTCGACCGCTTCCGGCCGCCCAACGATAACGGGATGGCGCCAATAACGCAGATCGGGTTTGCCGTCTGAGCGGGGCGGAGCGTCGAAACTCTCCATCGGCTGCCAGTTCGTTTGCGCCCTGGCGTGAACGATGCCGCCAGAGGCCATGATCAGCGCGAGACCACCGGCGATATCCCAAATATTTGGTGAGGCAAAGCGTGCCACTTCGAGCAGTCCGGCGGCGACCAGCGCGCACTCGATCGCGGCCGATCCGGTTTTGCGGGTTTCCCAGCCGGCATCTTCCTGCGCAGCGACCGGCACGCCGGCCAGACGCCGCCGTATGGCCGGATTGACCTTCGGTGTCACGTCGCTGCCTTCAAAACGCAGCTTGCCGCCGACTGTGGCGTGATAGATGCCGGCCCGCAGCGCATGGCTTGCCGAGCACCAGACCGCGCCGACCACCGGGCGACCCCGATAAAGCACGCCAATCGAGGCGGCAAACAAGGGGAAGCCGTTGACGAAATTGGTTGTACCGTCGATCGGATCGACCGCCCAGACGAAATCGCTGCCGAAGCTGGGCCGGTGTTCGACCTCCTCCCCGATGATGTCGTGATCGGGAAACTGCTTGGCGAGCCGCGCGCGAATCAACTCCTCGACCTTGTGGTCGACCTCCGACACCGGATCGCGAAATAGCGCCTTGGCGGCTTCCTTTTCCGCCGCGCCGGTCTTGTAGCGAACCTTAAGAATGCCGCCCAGCGCAGCCTTGATTTCGGCGCCGGCCAGGTTGGCGAGCTCGACGGCTAGGGTTTCGATATCGTCTAGATCGACGCCACCGGCCCCTTGTTGCACCTCGGCCTGACTCATGCGCGCGCCTCCTCGGGCTGTTTGGTCTTGGGCTGCACTTTCGGAGCGTGGATCAGGACCAGCGCCCGTTCGTGAGCGACCGACACTTCGGCAGCCTGTTCCTTGTCCTTGGCTTCGTAGAACTTGTCGTCGAAGCGGTGCGGAGCGTCCTGCCAGGTCAAGGCGATCTTGCTGCCCTGCTTCGCGCGGACCGGCGGCGGCTCTTTGTGGGGCGTTTCCAGCCAATCAATCAGCGCGTCACGCAACTCGGCCTCGAAGAACACCACGTCGAGCAGGCCGTCGCCAGGATCGGCCTTTGGCGCGAGCGGGAGTCCGGCGCTGCTGTAGGGCGTATTGAGGATTTCGACGCCGAGCAATTCGCCGTCCACTGGCTCGCCGTCGATCATGATGTCAAGGTCGAGGGTGGGTGCATCCTTGAGCACTTTACGGAACGTTTCGCGGCCCTTGCGCAGATTGTCCGCGCCCTCAGCCCTGATTTTCTTCTCCGCTATTTTCAGGAGGTGGGGGATGACTCCGATGCCAAAGGCCTCGACGAAATATTCCTCGTCTTTGAGTCCTTTGACGAAACCGATATCGACGGTCTGGGTCTTGGTGATGTCCCAACCTTCGACCAGTTCATGGATCGTGCCTGCAATCCCCAGCGAACGCGCGACGTTGTTGGCGGTGCCGAGCGGCAATATCCCCGCTGGGATAGAGCGGTCCGGCATGCTGGACAAAATTTTCCGAACCGTGCCGTCGCCGCCGGCGATCGCAAATAGGTCGGCGGATTTTTTCAATGCTGCCTTAACGTCGTCGTCCTTGGTCGAGACGTAGTCCGCCTCGATCCCGGCCAGCTTGAACGCCGCCAGAAGGCCCTTCTTATCGAGCTCTTCGGGACCTGCCGTGGGATTGTGAAAAAGAACAGCCCGCATGGCCCGTTAACGGCAGCACGGCACCAGAGTTCCGCGGCCCTCAGGGCTTCAGATGGGGAAAATTATGGCGACCGTCGAGGCCGAGCGCCAGCGGCTCGACGCGCAATACCGCCGACAAATCGAGCGGGCCGTAAAGATGTGGGAATAGGTCACCGCCGCGCGAGGGCTCCCATGTGAGCGCCGGTCCGAGTTGTCCGGCGTCGACCGCGATCAGGAGGAGGTCTGTCTGCCCGGCAAAATGCTTGGCCGCGGTTTCGACAAGCTGCGACGCAGTCGAGAAGTGAATGAAACCATCGGCCAGATCGACCGGTGCGCCCAAAAATACACCACCGCGCTCGGCTTCACGCCACAGCCCGACGGGACAGATTTTGTAGATTGTCGTCAGGTTTGATTTCTAGGCCGCGCCACGCAAGGGTTCGCCGCCGCCGGCCGGCGGGATCGGTGCGCCGTCGGCCGCATATTCGTTGAGCTTGTTGCGTAACGTGCGGATCGAGATGCCGAGGATGTTTGCAGCGTGGGTGCGGTTGCCGAGGCAGTGCTTGAGCGTCTCGAGGATCAGATCGCGCTCAACTTCGGCGACGGTGCGGCCGACGAGGTTGCGCGTGACTTGCTCGGCCGCCATCGCGGCATGACCGGCTGGGCCGGTCGGACGTTGGTCGAGCCGCGCGCCGTCGGGCGCGAGGATGTTGTCGATGCCGATCTCGGGGCCGGTCGAGAGCAACACGGCGCGATGCAGCGTGTTCTCCAGTTCACGTACGTTACCCGGCCAGCGCGCCGTCGT
>JAFAQJ010000262.1 GCA_019246455.1 Pseudolabrys sp. | reverse complement strand
ACCGGATTGCCGGCCGCCTTTATTCTCATCACCGCCGCCAGCATCGGCGCTGTGATCGGCGTCATCGGCGATACGATCCCGCTGTCGCTGCTTGGTACATTGCCCGCGCGTCTGATCAACCTGTTCGAGAATGATTTGCTGCAGGCGTTGCCGCTGTACGTAACTATGGGCTTGCTCCTCAATCGCCTCCCGATCGCGGAGGCGCTCTATCGCTCGGCGATGGTGGCACTGCCGCAGTCACCCTCTGCCCCGCTCACTGCCGGCATGGCACTTGGCGGGGTTCTCGGGCCGATGAACGGCTCGGTTGGCGCCAGCGTGCTCGGCCTGTCGCGGGTGATCGCGCCGCGCCTCGAAGCGGAGGGTATCCCGACGCCGACGCGCTATGCGGTGATCGCGGTCGCTTCGACGCTCGGCGTTCTAGTGCCGCCTTCGCTGGTGCTGATCCTGCTCGGCGACGCGATGTTGTCGGCGCACACAATTGCGGTGACCGCGAGCGGACGCTCCGACCGTGTCATTAATACGCAGGATGTGTTTCACGGCGCACTAGCGCCGGCCGGCATTTTCCTCGTCGCGGCGCTCGTGCTCGCCTGGTTCGCCGGGCGTCGTGCGCCGAAATCACCGCCGCGCGAGAAGTTGGGGCGCGGCCAAGCTGTGCTCGCGGTTGTCGCGTTGATCGCCATCGTCGCATTGCTCGGCGGGGTCGCAGCCGGATATTTTTATGCCGTCGAAGCCGCGGCGATGGGCGCCTTTGCGCTGCTCATTGGCGGCATCATAACGCGACACCTAACGTTGCCCGTGCTGCGCGACGTACTGCATGACGCCATCGCCGTCACCGGCGCCCTCTTCTCGCTGCTGATCGGCGCAACGACATTGACCCTCATCCTGCGTCTGCTGGGTACCGACAGGATCGTCACCGACTGGGTTGCTGCCATTCCCGGCAACGATGTTGTGGTCGTCGCGGTCGTTCTGGCGGCCATCGGTCTGTGCGCCTTCGTGCTCGACGCGTTCGAGATCATCTTCGTTATCGTGCCGATCGCCATCCCGCCGCTTCTGATTCGCGTTGCTGATGCACGATGGGTCGCGGTGCTCGTTCTGCTGACGTTGCAGACAAGCTTCCTATTGCCGCCGTTCGGCTACGCGCTGATGATGGTACGCGGCGCGCTCAAGAAGACGGTGGCATTCGCGCCATTCGTGCGGGCACTGTTGCCGTTCCTGATCGCACAATGGTTGCTGCTGTTGCTTGTCCTCTTCGTGCCCAAGCTCGCCCATCTCGGCGAGAATGCGGCCGAGCAGACTCGCGCGCCGGCCAAACCGATCTCCGATCAACAGATCGACAAGATGCTCGATCAAATGATCAATTTGCCGCCGTTGCCTGAGATCAAGTGAGCTAACTTGACCCTCCGGGTATGCGCGTCTAAACCCTTGGCTTCTCACGGATAATTGTTAACAGCGATGCTCGTTCTAATCGACAACTATGACAGTTTCACCTTCAACCTGTTCCATTATCTGGGCGGGCTGGGGGCGGACGTCCGCGTCCATCGCAACGATAAGATCTCGGCCGCCGACGTGATCGATTCCAATCCCGAAGCGATCGTTTTGTCGCCTGGCCCCTGCACGCCCAACGAGGCTGGCATCTGTCTCGACCTGATCAAGAAGGCATCGCCGACTATTCCGGTGCTCGGTGTGTGCCTCGGCCATCAGGCAATCGGGCAAGCATTCGGCGGCAAGGTGGTTCGTGCGCCAAACCTCGTGCACGGCAAGCTGTCGGAAATCCGCAGCAACAACACCGGCGTCTTCCGCGGCATCAACGCGCCCTTTATGGCGACGCGCTACCATTCTCTGGTCGTCGACCGCGCGAGCTTGCCGCGCGAGCTTTCGGTGAACGCCGAAACCAGCGACCACCTCATCATGGGTCTCGCGCATACGAGCCTGCCGGTGCATGGAGTGCAATTCCATCCGGAAAGCATCGCCTCGCAGCACGGCCATCTGATCCTTAAAAACTTTCTCGAGATCGCCCAACAGTGGAATACCACGCGTGGGCGCCGCAAGGCTGTCTCGCCGGCGCTGGCGCAGGCACACTGAGCGGTCCCATGAGCGACATTCTCAAATCGCTGATCGCCAAGGTCGCGACTGGCGCCAGCCTCACCCGCGAGGAGGCGGCGAGCGCGTTCGACAGTATGATGTCGGGCGAAGCTACGCCCTCGCAGATGGGCGGTCTGCTGATGGCGTTGCGTGTGCGCGGCGAGACGGTTGAGGAAATCACCGGCGCCGTGACGACGATGCGCGCCAAGATGTTCGGTGTGAAAGCACCTCCGAACGCGGTCGACGTCGTCGGCACCGGGGGCGACGCCTCTGGCTCGTTCAATATTTCGACTTGCGCGGCTTTTATCGTGGCCGGCGCCGGCGTGCCGGTTGCCAAGCACGGCAACCGCGCGCTGTCGTCGAAATCCGGTTCCGCCGATGCGCTCGCCGCCCTCGGCGTCAAGATCGATCTCACGCCACTGCAAGTCGGCCGCTGCGTGAAGGAGGCCGGCATCGGCTTCATGTTCGCGCCGTCGCATCATCCGGCCATGAAAAATGTCGGTCCGACTCGCGTTGAACTTGGCACCCGCACCATCTTCAATCTGCTCGGGCCACTCTCCAATCCGGCGAGCGTCAAGCGACAGCTCATCGGCACATTCTCCAAGCAGTGGGTCGAGCCGATGGCGCAGGTGTTGAAGAATCTCGGCTCGGAAAAAATCTGGGTGGCGCATGGTTCCGATGGACTCGACGAAATCACGACGTCGGGCCCGACCGGCATTGCCGCGCTGGAGAATGGAAAGATCACTACGTTTGAAATCGCGCCCGAAGATGTGGGGCTCAAGCGCTCGGC
>JAFAQJ010000013.1 GCA_019246455.1 Pseudolabrys sp. | reverse complement strand
GCCCGAATTGTTCACGAAATCTCACCATCGCCTGGAAACGGCAGCCAAGAGGGGTATTTATGAAGAGCGCCAAAGACGTCTTGAAATCGATCAAGGACAACGACGTCAAATACGTCGATCTGCGTTTTACTGATCCACGCGGCAAGTGGCAGCACGTCACCTTCGACGTCACCATGATCGAAGAAGAGACGTTCGCTGAAGGTCAGATGTTCGACGGCTCCTCGATTGCCGGCTGGAAGGCGATCAACGAGTCCGACATGTGCCTGATGCCCGACCCGGCCTCGGCCTGCATCGATCCGTTCTTCGCCGAGACGACCCTCGTTCTCGTTTGCGACGTGCTCGAGCCGACCACCGGCGAACCCTATAACCGCGATCCGCGCGGCATCGCCAAGAAGGCCGAAGGCATGGTGAAGTCAGCTGGGGTCGGCGACACCATCTATTTCGGACCGGAGGCCGAGTTCTTCGTGTTCGATGACGTGAAGTTCAAGGCCGATCCCTACAACACCGGCTTCAAGGTGGACTCGATCGAACTGCCAGCTAATTCCGATACCGATTACGAAGGCGGCAATCTCGGCCACCGCATCGGGACCAAGAAGGGTTACTTCCCGGTCCCGCCGCAGGACTCGGCGCAAGACATGCGCTCGGAAATGCTCGGTGCGATGGCACGTATGGGCGCCAAAGTCGAGAAGCACCACCACGAAGTGGCCTCGGCACAGCACGAACTCGGACTGAAGTTCTCTCCGCTGACGCAGATGGCTGACATGATGCAGATCTACAAATACTGCATCCAGCAGGTCGCGCAGATCTACGGCAAAACCGCCACGTTCATGCCGAAGCCGGTCTACGGCGACAACGGTTCAGGCATGCACTGCCACCAATCGATCTGGAAGGCCGGCAAGCCGGTATTCGCCGGCAACAAATACGCCGATTTGTCGGAAACCTGCCTCTCCTACATCGCCGGCGTTCTCAAGCACGCCAGGGCGATCAACGCCTTCACCAACCCGACCACCAACTCGTACAAGCGTCTGGTGCCGGGCTTCGAAGCGCCAGTGCTGCTCGCTTACTCGTCGCGCAACCGTTCGGCGTCGTGCCGCATTCCATACACGACCAATCCGAAAGCCAAGCGCATCGAGATCCGCTTCCCTGATCCGCTCGCCAATCCGTATCTCGCTTTCGCGGCGATGACGATGGCGGGCCTCGACGGCATCAAGAACAAGCTGCACCCCGGCGATCCGAGCGACAAGGACCTCTACGATCTGCCGCCGGCCGAGCTGAAAAAGATCCCGACGGTATGCGGCTCGCTGCGCGAAGCACTCATGAACCTCGACAAGGATCGTGAGTTCCTCAAGCACGGCGGCGTGTTCGATGACGATTTCATTGACAGCTACATCGACCTGAAGATGAGCGAGGTGATCAAGTTCGAGCACACGCCGCATCCGGTCGAGTACGAGATGTACTACTCATCGTAAGCGTTCCTTCCCAAACATTGCGGACCGCGATGTAACTTGAAGGGCGCTCCTTGCGGAGCGCCCTTTTTCTTTGCAAGCCTCAGCAATCGGCGCGTGTTCAGTTCTCGTCGTGGATCGCCGCCTCGACCGCTTCTTCGTGATACCACGCGCTGCCTGATGCCGCTGTGGCGCAACGCGAGACAGATGCTGGCGATGCCAACGCAGCATTGTTATCGCGGCGCTGAAGCGCGAACCGTCCGCGCGCCGGGAACTCATAAATCTTGGCCGAGGTGTTGGCCGACTGCCGTTGCAGGTCCGTGGTCATTGTTCGGCTCCGTTCAGGTCCGCGTGTTGACGCAGAGATAACGCCGAAAAAGTGACGCGCACTGCTCTTGAGCAACGTGCTCCAGATCAAATCACCGTATGACTATATTCGAGGCACCTTTATTTTTTGCTTCCGCCGCAGGCAATACTGATCCGCTTGGCCGCGCATCTGCTCGGCACCGAAAAATGCAATTGCCACAATCATTTCTCGCCTTGCCCCAGCCACCGTCTCCGATGGCTACCCCTGGCACATTTCGTGCTTATGACAGGGCGGCAGTTGGCGGCCGGGAATGCCGTTGGCGGCTCAACCACGCTTCCATCACCTCATGAGAGATTCGCAATGACAAAGTACAAGCTTGAGTACGTCTGGCTCGACGGTTACACGCCGACGCCAAATCTACGTGGCAAGACGCAGATCAAGGAATTCGCCAACTTTCCGAAACTCGAAGAGCTGCCGCTGTGGGGCTTCGACGGGTCGTCGACCTTGCAGGCAGAAGGCCGCAGCTCGGACTGCGTGCTCAAGCCGGTTGCCGTTTATCCGGACGCCACGCGCACCAATGGCGCGTTGGTGATGTGCGAGGTCATGATGCCGGATGGCAAGACGCCGCATGCCTCGAACAAGCGCGCCACTATCCTCGACGATCCGGGCGCCTGGTTTGGTTTCGAGCAGGAGTATTTCTTCTACAAAGATGGCCGCCCGCTCGGTTTCCCGACGGAAGGCTATCCCGCGCCACAAGGCCCCTACTACACAGGCGTCGGTTACAAGAACGTCGGATCGATCGCGCGCGAGATCGTCGAGAAGCATCTCGACTTCTGCCTCGCCGCCGGCATCAACCATGAAGGCATCAATGCGGAAGTCGCGAAGGGCCAGTGGGAATTCCAGATCTTTGGCAAGGGCTCGCGCACGGCGGCCGACCAGATGTGGATGGCCCGCTATATCATGATGCGTCTGTGCGAAAGCTATGGCGTCGACATCGAGTGGCATTGCAAGCCGCTTGGCGATACCGACTGGAATGGCTCGGGCATGCACTGCAACTTCTCGACCGAGTATATGCGCAGCGTCGGCGGCAAGGACTATTTCGAAGCGATGATGAAGGCCTTCGAGAAGAACCTGATGGATCACATCGCGGTCTACGGGCCGGACAACGACAAGCGCCTGACCGGCAAGCACGAGACTGCGCCGTGGAACAAGTTCAGCTACGGCGTAGCGGACCGTGGCGCTTCGATCCGCGTGCCACACTCCTTCGTCAACAACGGCTACAAGGGTTATCTGGAAGATCGCCGCCCGAACTCGATGGGCGACCCCTACGCCATCGCTTCGCAGATCCTCAAGACGATTTCCGAAGTGCCGACGGCTAAGAAGTCGGCGGCGGCGTAACCGCACGACAACCTCTAAAATTCAAAAGGCGCCCTGTGGGCGCCTTTTTCCTTCAGTCAGATGGCGAGCCAGACCAGAAGCATCTCGCCGCAGACCACACCCGCAACGCTCATGACGATCTGGCGGCGGCGCTTGGGACCATAGACGCCGGCGGCGCGACGCTCGGCGATCAGTGCGGACTCATATTCATCCGACGAGGAAAAGGCGCAGGCCATCGCCGCGCCGGCCCGCTCCACGCAGGCTTCTAGCGACACCACGTCCCCGAAATTCGCGGTCCCCAAACCACGCATGCGGGCATGGTAAGGCCATTCTGGTAAACGAGGTCTTGCCGCAGGTTATTGCTGGGCACTGCGGCGCAAAAACGCCCGAAAAAGCGTGTTGGCGCGGTGATTGAGGCTGCGCTCAGCCTGGATGGTGCGCGCCGCATCGGCCGGCACGTCATCGGCAAATTCGACGCGGTTGCGCCCGTTGTGTTTGGCTTGATAGAGCGCCACGTCGGCACGCTCGATCATGGCGTCGAGGTCCATGTCGGCTGCAGCCGCGCAAGCGGCCCCGATCGACACGGTCGCCTTGAGCTCGTGGCCGGCCACGGTGACGCCGTCGCGCTCGAAGGTGGCGCGAACGCGCTCGGCGATCTTGCTGGCATCGGCCGAACCTGCCGCGACGATCGCTACGAACTCCTCGCCGCCAAAGCGCGCTATAATATCTTCGCTGCGCATCGCATTAGACACGCTCTTGGCGAAAACCCGCAGCGCCTCGTCGCCGATCGCATGGCCGAAGCGGTCGTTGATCGACTTGAATTTGTCGAGATCGAAAACGAACAGCGTGACCGGACGACGATGACGGCGTTGCCGCAGGCACAGCGTATTGGCGTTCTCGACGAAAGCGCGGCGGTTGAGCAAGCCGGTGAGGTGATCGGTGGTCGCCGCCGTGCGGTAGACGACAATCGAGCGGTCCTTCACCATCAACAGCACGATGAAGGCGGCACCAACTGCGTAGAGCATGGTTTCGAGCGCGAAAATTTCGTTCCATCCGATGGCCTGCGCGGGCGGCTCGACGACCTTCATCACGATCGGCAAGAGAAAGATTGCGGCATGCAGCGCCGGAACGACGATTGCCGCGGCGCGCGAATAGTATGTGCGACGACGCTCGCGCCACAGCTCGAACGCGATGCAGAAGGTATAGACGGCGACCAGAATGCCGGCGACCGCGCTGCGCGCGCTGGCGCTGTGCGAGACCAGCGGCGATTGCATCAGCACAAACCACAGGATCGCGCCGGCGAACACCGCGAGCGGCAAAATCCGGCGTCCCTGGAACAGGCGCACGCCGTTCCACACCATGCCGCAGGCAATAAACAGAAGCGCGCTCGATACCGAGGACGGCACCGGCATGATCGGCGAGGGCGACGACCACATCACGACGGCAGAGCCACCGATCAGGTAGGCGGCGCCCCACCAGGCCAGCGCACGCATGGTGCGATCCTGAAGCCACGCCAGCACCATAAAGGCGCCGAGCAACGTGACGAACAGCACCGCCACGAAGAATAATGTACGAATATCGAGCATGCCCTGATGCAGGGCATCGACGGATGTCATATCAGAAGCCTTGTCGTCGCGGTTGTGGCGCGCGTTTACGGCTGGCGCCTTGTGCCGGTCATAGCAAACAGATGTGGGAGAAAACTTGAGCGCTGTCGCAATTTTCGAAGAAAAACTTGCGAAAATTTTAGGTGAACGTCAGATAATGCAGCGCGGTACAGGAATCGGGTGCGGCCCTTCTCCGGCATCCGCTAACTTGCCTCCACCACCGGCTATTTCTCTCATGCAACCGATCACGATCAACCGGGCGATGAGCGCCCGCGAATGGACGCTGTTGTTCGTCCTCTCCGTGTTGTGGGGCGGCACGTTCTACTTCGTCGCGGTTGCGGTAAAGGAACTGCCACCGCTGACGCTTGCGGCGCTGCGGGTGAGCGTCGGGCTCCTGACGTTGCTGCTAGTGCTGCTCATCATCGGGCATCGTCTGCCGCGCTCGCGCGAAGCGTGGGTCGCGTTCCTCGGCATGGGATTGCTCAATAATGCCGGGCCGTTTGTGCTGCTCAATTGGGGCCAGGCGCATATTCCGAGCGGTGTCGCGTCGATTTTTCTCGGCACCACGCCGTTCTTCGCCGCAATCCTGGCGCACGTCTATACGCACGACGAAAGACTCACCGGCGGGCGGCTGTTTGGCGTGATCGCTGGCATGATCGGCATTGCGGCGATGGTCGGCGCGTCGGCAGTACACGCGTTGACATCGGACGTGGCGGGGCAGCTTGCGGTGATGCTGGCGGCGATCGGCTACGCGATCGCCGGGTTATGGGGCCGCCGCTTCGCACGGCTCGGCATCGGTCCCCTCATAGCCTCCGCCGGCATGATGATCGTTTCGAGCGCGACGCTCGTTCCGATCGCGCTGATCATCGATCGGCCGTGGACATTGCCCTTGCCGTCACCCGGTGCGCTCGGCGCAGTGCTCGGCCTCGCGATCCCCTCGACCGCGCTCGCTTACGTCATTTACTTTCGTTTGCTGCGCACGGTCGGCGCGACCAATCTGATGCTGGTGACGTTCCTGATGCCAGTGACGGCAATCTTGCTCGGCGTGACGTTTCTCGGCGAGCATCTCGAGCCGCGGCACATCGCCGGGATGTCGCTCATCGCACTCGGGCTCGCCGCGATTGACGGGCGCGTATGGCGCTTGCTGCCGGGCAAATAAAAACGCGCCCAAAGGGCGCGTTTTCTTGATTGCGGTCGAAGCGATTAGCGCTTCGAGAACTGGAACGAGCGGCGGGCTTTCTTGTGGCCGTACTTCTTGCGCTCGACCACGCGGCTGTCGCGAGTGAGGAATCCGGCCTTCTTGAGCGCGCCACGCAGCTCCGGTTCGAAGTTGGTGAGCGCCTTCGACAAGCCATGACGCACCGCGCCGGCCTGGCCCGACAGGCCGCCGCCCGACACCGTGCAGATGACGTCGTACTGACCCGCGCGGTTGGCCGTCACTAAAGGCTGCTGGATCATCATGCGCAGCACCGGACGGGCAAAGAACGCTTCAACCGTCTTGGCGTTGACGGTGATCTTGCCGGCGCCTGGCTTGATCCAGACGCGAGCGACGGCGTTCTTGCGCTTACCGGTCGCGTAAGCGCGGCCCTGCTTGTCGAGCTTTTGGACGTATTTCGGCGCTTCCGGCGCAGCCGGCTTGAGCGCGGAGAGCCCACCCATGGAGGAAACGGTTTCGGCCACGATCAGGCACTCCTCTTGTTCTTGCGATTCAACGCACCGACGTCGAGCGCTTCCGGCTTTTGCGCCTCATGCGGATGCTCGGCGCCCGGATAGACGCGCAAGTTGCTAAGTTGGATGCGGCCGAGCGGCGTGCGCGGCAGCATACGCTCGACCGCTTTCTCGAGCACGCGTTCGGGGAAACGGCCAGTGAGGATCGCCTTGGCGGTGCGTTCTTTGATACCGCCGATATAGCCAGTGTGGTGGTGATAAACTTTCTTGTCGCGCTTGCGGCCAGTCAGGACCACTTTGGCCGCGTTGATGACGATAACATTGTCGCCATCGTCGACATGGGGCGTGTAACTCGCCTTGTGCTTGCCGCGCAGGTGCATGGCGACGATCGTGGCCAGGCGGCCGGTCACGAGACCGGTGGCATCGATCAGCACCCATTTCTTCTGGATGTCGGCGGGCTTGGCCGAAAACGTTTTCATCGTCGTTCCTCGAAAAACGGAGCCGCCGGCGCGAGGCGGGCGGCTCGTAAAGTCGCGGCGTTGTAGCGGAGCCGCGATGGCGCGGTCAACGCCATTTCTTAAACAAATGTTGCATTTAATCAATGCCTTATAAGATTGGTATTATGGTACGCAGCGCTAAGTTACGGTTTTGGCGGAATGGAATAGGTCGCCGTGACGTGGGCCACCGGGTCTTCATGACCAACAGAGCGGATTGTCACCTCACCCACCACCAGCCGCTTGCCGGCTTTGAGAAGCCGCGCCTCAGCGACAACGTCGGCCTGCGCTGGCTTGCGTAGAAAATTGATGTTGAGATTGGTCGTGACCGCGAGCGGCACTGGACCTTCCGCAGAGAACACGGCAACGTACATCGCGAAATCGGCGAGCGCCATCATGGTCGGCCCCGAAATCGTGCCGCCGGGACGGATGTGGCGGTCGTTGTAGGCCTGGCGCACGCGCGCGCCACCATGCTCGACGTGTTCGATCGACAGTCCGCTTCTCGCGTGAAATGCTTGCGGAAATTCGCGCGCCAACAGCGCTTCGATCTCGGCCTTGGACAGCGCCGGCTTTCTGGTCACACCCCTACCCCGCTTTGCGCTCAGGTGTCGGGCAGCGGCGTGCTGGCGTCAATCCTTTTTCGGCTTGCGACCATAAAGCTTGCGCAGCGCATCCTTGGCGTTTTCGAGCTTATGCTTGCGAGACTTCGGCAACTCCTTGCCCGCACGGTTGATGTAGAAGGTTAGCATCGATATCGCGGACCGATAGGCGCCAGATTTTCGCCGCCGGCTGTGCTCGGCTGATCGCTTCAAAGACCGAGCAATGGCCTTAGCGCTATCCTTGGTGAAAACGCCCTTCTCAAGCGTCAGCGCGTCGCTGTGTTCGGTCACGTCCTGCGACCAGCGCCTGCTTTTCCGCTTCGCTTTCTTGCGCCTTTCCGACATGTCGCGACAACGCGCCGTTGCGGGACGCGTTCCGGTGACACCTTGCGCGGGTTCCGCCGCGGGTTAAGTATCGGGCCATGACCGCGCACAGCACAGCATCGGACGCCGCCGTTCTGCGCGGCGATATCGACGGTATTGCGTTGCTGTCGCTCAACCGCCCGTCCTCTCGCAACGCATTGTCGGAAGCGATGCTTGGCGCGCTCGAAACCGAATTCGCGCAAATCGCCGCTGACAAGGGCGTGCGTGCCATCATCCTCACGCACAACGGGCGCGCGTTCTCGGCCGGCCACGACATGAAGGAAATGACCGCGCATCGCAGCGATGCCGACCGCGGCCGCGCCTATTTTAAGGCGCTGATGCAGCGCTGCTCGGCGATGATGCTGTCAATTCGCAATCTCCCACAGCCGGTGATCGCCGCCGTCGAAGGCGTCGCCAGCGCAGCCGGCTGCCAACTAGTCGCGAGTTGCGATCTCGCCATTGCATCCCAAACCGCCCGCTTTGCTACCCCCGGCGTCAACATCGGCCTGTTCTGCTCGACGCCGATGGTCGCTATTTCGCGCAGCATCGGTACCAAACACATGATGGAAATGCTCTTGAGTGGTGAATTGGTCTCGGCCGACGACGCCTATCGTTTCGGCCTGGTCAACCGCGTGGTGCCCCCGGGCCAAGCGAGCGAGCAAGCGCTCGAATTCGCACGGCGCATCGCCGCGAAATCAATGCCAGTCGTTAAAATCGGCAAGCAGGCTTTCTACCAGCAGCGCGAGCTGTCGCTTGAAGACGCTTACAAATACACCGTCGATGTAATGGTCGAAAACATGCTGTTCGGCGACGCCGAAGAAGGCATCGGCGCCTTCATCGACAAGCGCGATCCGAAATGGGAAGACCGTTGAGCAACTCCGAGATCGTCTTTACGCCCGCTGCGCGCGCCGCCCAGGCCGAGCGCGGCTCGGCGCATTCCTATGACAAGCGCGTGGCCGAGGGATTTCCGGATCGCGTGACGCCGGAGCTCACGGCGTTCATTGCCGAGCAGGACACCGCCTTCCTGGCCACCGCGACCAAAGATGGGGCGCCTTACATTCAGCATCGCGGCGGGCCGAAGGGCTTCATCAAAATCGTCAACGACAGAACGCTTGGTTTTGCCGATTACCGTGGCAACCGCCAATACATCACGCTCGCCAACCTGTCGGAGAACGACCGCGCATATCTTTTCTTGCTCGACCCGGGGCGACGTCAACGCATCAAATTGTGGGGCCGCGCCCGCGTCGTCGGAGACGACGCAGCGCTGGTCGAGAAACTGTTCGACGAGGGTTACAAAGCCAGGCCCGAGCGCGCGATCCTGTTCACGATCGAGGCGTGGGACGTCAACTGCTCGCAGCATATCGTCACACGCTTCACGGAAAGTGAGATCGAGCGCGCCTTGCAGCCGGTGCGGGACAAGCTCATTGCGCTCGAAGCAGAAAACGGGACATTGCGCGCCGAACTCGCGCGCGTCAAAAAGAACGAACCCACGCCGCCATGAATCACGACCGTTACGACGACGCCTACATCCGCGGCATCCTCAATACGGTGAAGACCATCGCGATGGTCGGCGTCTCGCCGAAAGACAACCGGCCAAGCTTTTTCGCGTTCAAGTATCTGCTCGAGCGTGGCTACAAGATGATCCCCGTCAATCCGGGCCAGGCCGGAAAAGAGATCCTCGGGCAAAAGGTGTACGCCAAGCTTTTAGACGTCCCTGACGCGATCGACATGGTCGACATTTTTCGCGCCTCCGAGCATGCGCTGCCGATCGTGCAGGAAGCCGTCACGCTTAAACTGACGCCGTCGGTGATCTGGATGCAGCTCACGGTGCGAAATGACGAAGCGGCCAAGCTTGCCGAGGACAACGGCATGAAAGTCGTGATGAACCGCTGCCCAAAGATCGAGTATGGCCGCCTCTCTTCCGAAATCAGCTGGATCGGCGTGAACTCACGCGTCCTGAGTTCAAAGCGCGCCAAGATTGCCGGCACAGGCGTGCAGCGCATGTCGCTCAATCGCGCCACGATTGCCGGAGGCGCGACGGACGCGACTGACAAAGCGATGCAGGGCCAAGCCGAAGCGCAGGCGAAGGAAATGGCCGCCGAAGAAAAGGGCGGCAGCTAGCCGCAGCCGCCCGGGCAAAAGACTTTTCATTGTACCATCCGAACCTTAGCTATCCATTTCCGTGATGCTTTGATCGCTTCTGTGCGCTTGACGGTTGCGTGCACCCGCTTGATAACCGCCCAACACAAACCGAGGAACGGCCAGGAAGCCGGAGAACGCCAATGACCGAACGCAACCCCGGCTTCAACACGCTCGCCATCCATGCCGGCGCGCAACCCGACCCGACCACCGGCGCGCGGGCAACCCCGATTTACCAAACGACTTCGTTCGTGTTCGACGACGTCGATCACGCCGCCTCGCTGTTCGGCCTGCAGGCGTTCGGCAACATCTATACGCGCATCGGCAACCCGACCAACGCAGTGCTGGAAGAACGCGTCGCCGCCCTCGAAGGCGGTACCGCGGCGCTCGCGGTCGCCTCCGGCCACGCCGCACAGGTCATCGTGATGCATAATCTGATGACGCCGGGCGATGAATTTGTCGCTTCCAAGAAGCTCTATGGCGGCTCGATCAACCAGTTCAATCATGCCTACAAGAATTTCGGGTGGAACGTGGTGTGGGCCGACCCCGACGACATGGCTTCGTTCGAGCGCGCCGTGACGCCGAAGACGAAATGCATTTTCATCGAGTCGATCGCCAATCCTGGCGGCGTCATCACCGATATCGAGGCGGTGTCGAAGATCGCGCGCAAAGCCGGCGTGCCGCTGATCGTCGACAACACCTTGGCCACACCCTACCTTTGCAAGCCGTTCGAATTCGGCGCCGACATCGTCGTGCATTCACTCACCAAATTCCTCGGCGGCCACGGCAATTCGATCGGCGGCGTCATCGTTGACGGCGGCACATTCAACTGGTCGCGCGAGGGCCGCTATCCGATGCTGTCCGAACCGCGGCCGGAATACTCCGGCCTGGTGCTACATGAGACGTTCGGCAATTTCGCTTTCGCGATTGCCTGCCGCGTGCTGGGGCTGCGCGACCTCGGCCCGGCGCTGTCGCCGTTCAATGCGTTCTTGATCCTCACCGGCATCGAGACGTTGCCGCTGCGTATGCAGCGCCACTCGGAAAATGCGCTGGCGGTCGCGCAATGGCTCTCGAAGCGGCCCGAAGTCGCCTGGGTCAGCTATCCAGGTTTGCCTGGCGACAAATATCACGCGCTCGCCAAGAAATACGCGCCAAAGGGCTGCGGCGCGGTGTTCACGCTCGGCCTCAAGGGCGGCTACGACGCCGGCGTGAAGCTCGTCTCCAATGTCAAATTATTCTCCCATCTCGCCAATATCGGTGACACGCGCTCGCTGATCATTCATCCGGCTTCGACGACGCACCGGCAATTATCGGATGCGCAGAAGGTCCAGGCCGGCGCCGGCCCGGATGTGGTGCGGCTGTCGATCGGTCTCGAGGACAAGGAAGACATTATCGCTGATCTCGAGCAGGGCCTCAGCGGCTAGCCTTTGCGCAAGGTGCGCGCGACGTAGGCCTGGATCGATTTCACCGCGGCCGGCATCGTCCAGATTTTGGCGACGGCCCCATCGACCTTCTTGCCGTCACTCTTGATCCGATTGGTGACGGGCAGATGCATCTGCGCCTTGGTCTGGCGGAACGCCGCGGGCGGAATGCCGGCAAGCATCTGCGCCGCAGCAATGGCGCGGTCCATCAGCCCGGCGGGTTCGACGACTTCGTGCAGCAGGCCATAGGTCGCGGCAAGGTCCGGCACGTAAGTATTGCCAGTGTAGATCACCTCGGCGAAATAACGCGGGCCGGTTGCGGCACGCATCACTTCAAAAGCGAGAGCCGGAAATGGTAGGCCGACCAGTAACTCTGTGACGCCGATCTTGGCTGGACCCCTCGCCATCATGCGGTAGTCGGCGCAACACGCAAGGACGCAGCCGCCGGCAATCGCGTGGCCGTTGATCGCGGCCACGATCGGCTTCGGGAAATGAAAAATCGCGTCATACATCTTGTTCAGCGCCGGCAGAAACTGACGCAGGTATTTGACGCCGCCGTCACTAGCCTTGATCAGGTTAACGCCGGCCGAGAACATCGTGCCCTGCCCCGTAATGACCACAGCGTCGCAGTTCGAAGCTTTTGCCAGTTTCTGGAACTGCCCGGTCACCGCGCGGCAGAATTCGATATCGAGCGCATTGGCTTTGCCGTGGGCCATGGTGAGGACAAAGACTTTGCCGCGCTGCGTTACACCGATCATCACTGTGCCCCCTGCTGCGCCGGTTCGCCGGCAAACATTTCACGACCGCGGTCAGAAGTCCGTGCAGCATGAACCACAGCGACCGTCAGCACAACGATGGCAAAGGCCTGATGTGCCAGCGCGAGATGCAGGGGCGCGACGAAAAGCAACGTCGCGATGCCCAGCGTCGCCTGCAGGGTAACAAGGACAGCGAGAAAAATGCCGCGCGTTTTCACGGCGTTGTCGCCGGAACGCCACGCATCGATCGCGTGCAGAAGGGTCACAATCCAGACGGTGTAGGCCACCATGCGATGATCGAACTGCACGGTGAGCGCGTTCTCGAACAAATTGCGCCACGGCGGCGCAACGAACCACATGCGCTCCGCCGACGGGATGAAGGCGCCATCGATCAGCGGCCAGGTGTTGAGCGTCAGGCCGGCATCGAGGCCGGCGACCAATGCGCCCAGGTAGATTTGAAAGAGGACGAGGAGCATGAGCACCGTCGCAACGACGCGCAGGCGCCGCGAAGAATCAAGTGCGGCGCGCGTGTC
>JAFAQJ010000404.1 GCA_019246455.1 Pseudolabrys sp. | reverse complement strand
CGAACTCGGCATCGAGGAACTGTCACTCTCGCCCGCCGACTTCGAGGCGCGCGTGCACCACGAGATTTCCGACATGGGCGCGTTCGCCAAGCGCGCCGGCATGAAGGCGAACTGAGTTTCGGTTAGATCGAGAAGCTTGTTCCGCACCCGCACGAGGCGGTCGCGTTCGGATTGTGCACTTTGAACGAGGCGCCGATCAGGTCGTCGACAAAGTCGATCTCCGATCCTGCCATGTAGTTGACCGACACGGGATCGATCAGAACGGTCGCGCCATCACGCGCGATGACGATATCGTCAGCCGCCTTGGCACGCTCCATGTCGAATTTGTACTGGAAGCCCGAACAGCCGCCACCTTCCACGCTAACGCGCAGCATGGTGCCCGGCGGCTCGCTCTTGAGGATCTCGCTGATCCGGCGTGCCGCTCGTTCGCTGACGGTGACGCTTTCGGTCATAATCTGCCTGTCTCGTTGCGTTCGCCGGGAAGATTCTTGTCGTGGCCTATTGGCTTGACGCTTGCCCGATAGTTAAGTGCGCCGGCCGTAGACGTCAATCGATGTCGGGAGCGGAAATGGCGCGACATCATGGCCATTGAGGCGGGTCGGGAACGCGCGGTCTATGCCGCTGATCCCAAGCATAGTCGTGGACGGCTCTATGACGAGCCGGTTTCGCCGACGCGCAATGCTTTCCGACGCGATTGCGATCGCATCATTCACTCCACTGCGTTCCGGCGGCTGGCTTACAAAACTCAAGTGTTCATCTTCCACGAGGGCGACCATTTCCGCACACGCCTGACGCATACGCTCGAAGTGGTGCAGATTGCCCGCTCGCTCGCTCGTGCGCTCGGCCTTGACGAAGACCTAAGCGAAGCGTTGGCGCTTTCGCACGATCTCGGACATTCGCCGTTCGGTCACGCCGGAGAGCGCGCGCTCGACCAATGCGTCGGAGCTTATGGAGGTTTCGATCACAACGCCCAGTCGTTGCGCATCGTCACCGACCTCGAGCGCCGCTATCCAGATTTCGACGGACTCAATCTGAGCTGGGAGACGCTCGAGGGTTTGGTCAAGCACAACGGCCCGCTGACTGATCGCGCAGGTGCGGGCATCGGACGCTACAAGGACCAGGGCGTGCCGGGCCCGATCTTGGCATACGACCGCAAGCAGCCGCTTGAACTGTGGAGCTTTGCCAGTGCCGAGGCACAGGTTGCCGCGCTCGCCGACGATATCGCCTACGACGCGCACGACATCGATGATGGTTTGCGCGCGGGGCTGTTCACACTTGGTGATATCGCCGAGGTGCCTATTATTCGCGAAGTTCTCGCATCGATCGACGCCCGCTATCCGGGACTCGACCACGGCCGCCGTGCGCATGAGGTCGTGCGGGGTCTCATCACCCGCATGATCGAGGATGTGATCGCTGAAACCAATGCGCGTGTCCTCGCGCTTCGTCCGCATTCGAGTGCCGAAGTCCGAACTGCCGACCGCACGACCGTTGGCTTCTCTGCGCGCATGGCGGAGGCCGACCAAGGGGTCAAAGGCTTCCTCTATCCGCGTATGTATCGCCATACGCGCGTCATGGCGATTATGGGAGCAGCGGAGAACATTGTCCGCGATCTGTTCGAACACTATCAGGCGAACCCGTCCGATCTGCCATTGGAGTGGAGCCAAGATCTTACTCCCGGCGACGAAGGTTCGCGTGCCCGGCGTATTGCTGACTACATCGCCGGCATGACCGACCGCTACGCGCTCATCGAACATGCCCGGTTCTTTGACTCGACGCCGGAATTGCGTTAGCCGCAGCGCGATCATGGAAGCCCACTCCCGAAATCTGTTCGCCGATATGTTGGTCCGCGTGCGCACCGCGACTACGGCAGTGTTGGGCGACGCGGTTGACCAATCGCGTGTGGTGGTCGAGCCCCCACGCGATCCAAGTCACGGCGATATGGCGACCAATGCGGCGATGGTGCTGGCGAAAGATGCCGGCAAGAAGCCGCGCGAATTGGCGGACGCGATTGCCAAGAAACTGCGCGCCGATCCGCTCGTCGAAAAGGTCGACGTCGCGGGGCCTGGCTTCATCAACATGACCCTGAAGCCGCGTGCTTGGATCGGTGCGCTGCGGGCTGCAATTGTGACGGGCCAGAATTACGGCCGCAGCGATATCGGCAAGCGCGAGAAGGTCAACGTCGAATATGTCTCGGCCAATCCGACCGGCCCGATGCATGTTGGCCACGGCCGTGGCGCGGTGTTTGGCGACGCGCTGGCGAGCCTTCTTGATTTTACCGGATTTGACGTGACGCGCGAATATTACGTCAACGATGCCGGCGCGCAGATCGATGTGTTGGCGCGCTCGGCTTTCTTGCGTTATCGCGAGGCGCTCGGCGAAAATATCGGCGCGATCCCGGACGGACTTTACCCGGGCGAGTATCTCAAGTCGGTCGGCGAGGCGCTCGCGAAAGCGCATGGCGCGACGTTGAAAGAGAGGCCGGAGGCCGACTGGCTGCCGGTTGTGCGATCGACCGCGGTCGAGATGATGCTTGACGTGATCCGCGACGATCTTGCTGCGCTCAACGTCAAACACTCTGTGTTCTTCTCGGAGCGCTCGCTGATCGAAGGAGGCGCCGATCAAGTCGGTGCGACCATCGTTGCGTTACGCGCGAGCGGGGAGGTTTATGAAGGCCGTCTGCCGCCGCCGAAAGGCGCGCCGGTCGAGGATTGGGAAGATCGCGAACAAACGCTGTTTCGTTCGACCGACTTCGGCGACGATGTCGACCGCCCCCTGAAGAAATCCGACGGCAGCTACACGTATTTCGCGTCGGACATCGCTTATCACAAAGCCAAATATGACCGCGGCTTCCACAATATGATCGACGTGTGGGGCGCCGATCACGGCGGCTACATCAAGCGCATGCAGGCAGCGGTGAAAGCGGTGAGCGGCGGCAAGGCCGCGCTCGATGTCAAAGTCGTTCAGCTCGTACGACTCTTGCGCGCCGGCGAGCCGGTGAAGATGTCGAAGCGCGCCGGCGATTTTGTCACGCTGCGCGAGGTTGTCGACGAAGTAGGGCGCGATGCTGTGCGCTTCATGATGCTCTATCGCAAGAACGACGCGGTGCTTGATTTCGATCTCGCGAAGGTGATCGAGCAATCGCGCGACAATCCGGTGTTTTACGTTCAGTACGGTCATGCCCGCGCGCAGTCGGTATTTCGCAATGCGCGCGCCGAGATGCCTTCGCTGCCGGTCGGGGAGGGAAATCGCGTCGCGTTCCTCGCCGAGGCACCGCTTGAGAGACTCAACGACCCAATGGAACTCGCGCTGATGCGCAAGGTCGCGGCATTTCCGCGCCAGGTTGAAAGCGCGGCGCTGGCCCACGAGCCGCATCGGATTGCGTTCTATCTCTATGAACTTGCAAGCGAATTCCACGCGCACTGGACGCGGGGAAAGGACTTGCCTCATTTACGCTTCATTATCCAGAATGATCCAGAAACGACCGCGGCGCGTCTGGCCTTGGTGCAGGGGATCGTCACTGTCATCGCTTCCGGGCTCACGCTGCTCGGCGTCGAGGCGCCCGCGGAAATGAGATGATCTGGCGACTGGCTCCTCGCATGATCAGCGAGTGAAATCGCGGCGCGACATCTGGGCTTCGGGGATTTGATGGCGGAAGATAATCGAAACTATCGCGCGCGGGATGCTTACGGCCGGCCTGCAGCAGGGGCTGCGCAGGGCAATGATCCGCTTGCCGAACTGGCCCGTTTGATCGGGCAAACCGATCCGTTTTCCGAATTTGGTCGCGACAATCGCGCCGCACCGCCGGCGCAAAGTATGCAAGCATCTGCGCCACCGCCGGGCTATGGCGACGATCGTTATCGCCGGGATCCGAATTTCGCCGCGCCGCCGAGTGTGCCGCAGCAGTTCGCGCATGAAGCCGACCAGTATCAAGACTACCAAACGCCGCAACTCGAGCCGCAGCAAGCGGCAGAGTACGACGCGCGCGCGTATTACAATGACGCCACGTCGTCGCGTCATGATGATGTTTATGCCGACGAGGTTCCGCCGCGCCGCCGGATCAGCATCATCGCAATTGCTGGCGTGTTTGCGCTTGCGGTTGTCGGTACGGCCGGCGCGTTCGGTTATCGCGCGCTCTTTGGTTCATCCGGTTCTTCGCCACCGCCCGTGATCAAGGCGGACACGACGCCGACCAAGGTGGTGCCGGCGGCAGCAAACAGCAGTGACTCGCAATCGAACAAGCTGATCACCGATCGCGTCGGCGATCGCAGCCAGCTCGAGAAGCTCGTGTCGCGCGAGGAACAGCCAATTGATCTCAACAAGCCGCCTCAAGGCGCATTCCCCAACATGCCGACGGCGGCGGCGGCGCAGCCTGCTGCGCCGGCAGCGACGAATGTCCCGGGCGAGCCCAAGAAGATCCGCACGATTGCGATTCGACCTGATGGTTCGGCTGACAATCCGCCGGCGTCACCTCAGTCGACCGTTCCGATTGCGCGAACTGCCGCGGCTCCGCCGTCTCTGTCACCACAGGCCAAGCCCGCTGCGCCGCAGCGCGCTACGGCTGATGCCGAACAGCCGGCGCCCGCGCCATCGGCACCGCGCCAGGTGACCGCCACTGCGCGACCTGCGCCGTCATCGAATGCGCCGCTGTCGCTCAATCCTGATACTGGCGATCAGGCAACAGCGCCGCCGCCGCGTGCCGCTGCACGAGCACCGGCACCGGTCCGCACAGCCTCCGCACCTGCCTCGTCTGACCCCGGAGCGCCCGGCGCTTATGTTCAAGTGTCCTCGCAGCGCAGCGAGGCCGAGGCGCAATCGGCCTTCCGCAGTCTCCAGGGCAAATACCCATCGCAGCTCGGTAGCCGTTCGTCCGTCATCCGCCGGGCCGATCTGGGCGATAAGGGGACATTCTACCGGGCCATGGTCGGGCCGTTCGCGACTGCCGATCAGGCCGCCGAGCTCTGCACCAGCCTGAAATCGGCCGGCGGGCAGTGCATCGTCCAGAGGAATTAGACGGTCAACGCTTGACCCTCGCGGCCCACGCGGGCTAATCGCGGCGCAATGGCGCCACGCGCTTTCATCACCGGGATCGCCGGTTTTAGCCTCACTTCGGACGAGCAAAGCTTCCTGCGTGAGGCCGATCCCTGGGGCTTGATCCTCTTCAAGCGAAATATTAACTCGCCACAGCAGATCATTGATCTAACATCAATGTTTCGGCAAATCATGGGCCGGGATGCCCCCATATTCGTGGATCAAGAAGGCGGGCGGGTGCAGCGCCTCGGACCTCC
>JAFAQJ010000403.1 GCA_019246455.1 Pseudolabrys sp. | reverse complement strand
TGTCTACACGCAATTTGCGCGACGTTCGCACGAGATCTGGCGCGCGCTCGAGGGCGAAACCGGCAAGGCTCTCTTTGTCCAGAACGGCCTGCTCGTAATTTCGGGACCGGGAAAACGCGCCGCCGCCCACGGTAATCCCGATTTTCTTCAGTCGACGATAGAGATCGCGCAGCAGAACAGCGTTGCGCACGAGACTTTGGTCGACGCTCAAATTCGCGACCGCTTTCCCGCGTTCAACATTGCAAACGGCGACCGCGCCTATTTCGAGCCCGAGGCAGGGCTTGTCAGACCTGAAGAATGCGTACGCACTCAGCTCGCATTGGCGCAAAAATCCGGTGCAACGATCCGCGCCCGCGAAATAATGACGCGTTTTGATCCTCGTCCTAGTCATGTCGAGGTCGTCACCGATCGCGGCTCATACCGAGGCGACAATATTGTTGTCGCTGCTGGACCGTGGATTCCGGAAGTGCTGCCACAGCGATCCGCACTGTTCACGATCCGCCGCCAACTTCTTGCCTGGTTCCGCATTACTAAAGACGCCGCGCTCTATGCGCCGGATCGCTTTCCCGTTTGGTATTGGCAGATCCCTCGCGATAAGGCGATCTATGGCTTTCCGTGGATCGATACAGTCGAGCCGGCCATGAAAGTATCCGCGGAGCAATATGACACCACGACAACCGCCGACACCGTCGAGCGAGATGTGACGCGCGATGAAATCGATGCGCTCTATGATGGCTATGTCGGTGAATTCTTTCGCGGCGTGAGCCGGGACTGCGTGAAGTCCGCCATCTGTCTTTACACTTGCGTCGACGATGCCCGCTTCCTCGTGGACCGTCTCCCCGGCAACCCGCGCGTTATCGTTGCTTCTCCTTGCTCCGGCCACGGCTTTAAGCATTCTGCGGCAATCGGCGAGGCGATCGCGGAACTCGCCATCACCGGAACGACCAGCAGGGTCTCGCTGGAGCATTTTAGGTTTCGAACCTAGCTAAAGCGCAAAACGGGTCGCACTGTCGGGCGCGCCGCATTAAACTTGCGACATGACGAAGAACGGTAAGATCTACTCGGGCATCGGCGGCTGGACTTACGAGCCGTGGCGCGGCGTGTTTTATCCCAAGGGGATGCCACACGCGCGCGAATTGGCCTACGCCGCCGAACATCTCACCTCGATCGAAATCAACGGCACATTCTACCGGACGCAAAATCCGAAAACATTCCGCAGTTGGGCAGCCCAAGTCCCGGATGGCTTTGTGTTCTCAATCAAAGGAGTGCGGTATGCCGTCAACCGGCGCGTCCTCAAGGAAGCGGGAGACTCGATCAAACGCTTTCTCGACTCCGGCGTGACGGAGCTCCGCGACAAACTTGGGCCCCTGCTCTGGCAATTCGCGCCGTTCAAGAAATTCGACGCTGCGGATTTCGGCGGTTTTCTGGAATTGTTGCCGAAGACCTACGACGGCCGCGCGTTGCGCCATGTCGTCGAAGTGCGGCACGACAGCTTCTGCGTGCCGGAGTTCATCAAATTGCTGCGTGAATTCAATACGGCTGTGGTTTTCGCCGAACATGAAACCTATCCGGCGATCGCCGACGTCACGAGCGATTTTGTTTATGCGCGCCTGCAAAAAGGCGAGGAAAGGCTCAAAACCGGCTACCCACCAAAAGCACTGGATGCTTGGGCGAAACGCGCTGAAACATGGGCATCTGGTGGCGAGCCGAAAGACCTGCCCCGGGTCGAAAAGAAGGCCGCGACCAAGGAACCGCGCGATGTTTTCGTCTATTTCATTCACGAGGCGAAAATTCGCGCGCCCGCCGCGGCGATGGCGCTGATCGAACGGCTGAAATGAAAAAACGCGTCGCGAAGAAACGGTCTCCGACGAGGAGGCTTTTCACTATTGGTTACGAAAAGGCCAAGCCGGACGCGGTGATCGACGAGCTCAGGAGCGCCAAGATCGAGGTGCTGGTCGATACGCGAGCGGTCGCCGCATCCCGGCGATCCGGCTTCTCAAAGCGTCAACTTAGCGCCTCGCTGGATGATGCCGGCATCGCCTATCTGCATCTGCAAAAGCTTGGAACTCCGGCCGAGGGCCGACAGGCCGCACGCGCCGGCGACCTCGAAGCACTATGGCGCATCTACGACAAGCATATCGCGAAGGCGGAGCCGCAACGGGAACTCGGCGAGCTTGTCAGCTTAGTTAGAAACGGAAAGCGTGTTGCACTCCTGTGCTACTGCCGAGATCCTGAGACATGCCACCGCAGCCGTATCGTCGAGAATCTTAAGCCCCGCGTTGGCTTCAAGACGGAACATTTGATCCCGCCGCTGTTTTAGACTTCGTGTAGCATCGCCGTCATGAAACGATAGCTAGTTGATCATCGGCCGAGGCCGACAAAATGTACCTGCTCGTCAGCGGACGTTTGCATCTCCTCGAAATCAACGTCGATGTCGAGCCCGGCATACTGGTCGGCGAACTCGGCATGCTGGCGCCGGGCGGCCTGCGAATGCAAACGCTTCAGGTCTCCGAAGACAGCATCATGCTCGAAATGACCTACGATAGTATCGAGCAGTTATAATTTCAGAATCCGTCGTTCGGCTTCTATTTTCTGCGTCTTTCGACCAAGCGCCTGTTCGAAAACATCGCGCGGCTCGAAGGTGAGCTCGCCATACGCGACGAAGAGCTCGCCAAGCTGCGCGCCAAGGCGGCGTGAACTGCCCTCACTCCGCCGGCTGCGGCACCGTTTGCTTTGTCGTTTTGCCTTCGATGCTGGCAATCAGCATCACCAGGCCAACCGTGCATGCGAACATCAGCAGCGCGATGGCGGCGTTGACGCCGAGCACCAGAGAAAAACCGCCGCCTTTATGCAGCAACGAGATCAGCGCAATGGCGGCACCGGCGCTAATGAATAAAGTGAAATAACGGATCGCATAAACCCGGCCGCGCCACGCGTCCGCCGTATAGCGCGCGAGGATCATGTCGTTGACCGTGACCTGCCCGTAGATCGCAGCGACGGCGATCGCGAGCGCGATCATCAGACTCAACCCCGTGGCATAGGTTGCCCACAAATTGCCGGCAAAGCCGAGCGCCGTCACCGCTGCGAAGATGATGTGCGGCGGCACCCACTCGACCAGCCGTCCGACGATCAACTGCGCCAGCGCACCGCAAACCAGAACCGCCGTGGCGATACTCCCGACGAGCACGAGCGGCACAGCCCCCGACACGCCCTCGTCCACGATTTTTGGCAGCGCAATCGTCAGGACGTTGAACACCAGCCCTGCTGTAATCGCGATGATCAGGAAAAGGCCGAAGAACATCACGGCGAGCTTGGGCGTGAGCGGCACGGCGGGCTTGGAGACGCGTGATTTCGCATGATGCCGATCGTCCGGCGTCATCCACAAATAGATGAAGCCGCTCGCAACACAAATGGCCGCTGGCGCGAGAAATGCTGTGCGCCAGCCAAACCAACTCGCGAGCGCCGCGCTTATCCCGGCCGCTAGCGACACGCCCAGATTGCCGCACACACCGTTGAACGCGAGCGTTCGGCCTTTTGCTCCCGACGCTTCGATCAGCATCGCCATGCCGACCGGATGATAGATCGCCGCGAAGGTACCAAGGGCGAACATGGCGACAGAGAGCCACATCAGATTCGGCGCGAAAGCCGCCCCGGCCATTGATAGGCCGCCCCCGATGTAGAACGCACCCATCATGTTACGGCGACTCCACCGGTCGGCCAGCCAGCCGGCGGGCAGCGAAAACACGCCGAACGCAACGAATGCCGTGCTCGAGAGAGCGATGAGCTCGTTGTACGGTCTCTGATAAACGACCTCGAGCCCGATCACGACGGTCGGGTAGATTAACAGCACGAAGTGGTCGATAGCGTGCGCCCAATTGAGGAATACGATGGAGCGGCGTTTTTCAGCGGCCGTCTGGAGGTGGCTGGTCATGTCTTTCCCGGGGACTCAAAAATAGCCGCGGGACTTTACCCGGTCGGCCCGTCGGCTCCTACCCGGAAGTTGCAATCCAGCCTCGACAGTATCGCCGGGACGCGCTTTAGTTGTAGCGCGGCATTGTAACGCCGTGTGTATGAGGCGGGGCCTCGATGCGTGGGGGCTGGGTCGCAGCGGGCATTTCCGCCGTCTTGTGCTGTTTGTCGCAATCTGCGTCGGGGGCCGAGCCAACCGCTCCCGCGACTTTTATTTTGTTTTCCGGTGTCGATAGCTGGCGCAATGGCAGCTACCTCTACGGCGGCACTTATTGGGCGCCCACGGGAATCGACCGGGACGGCTTTATCGCCAAGGTGTTTTTCGACGTTGGTCGTTACAAATACGATTCCGATCCGACCGACATCATTGGCCAGGAATTCGCACTTCAGATTTTGCCGGGTTGGCGCTTCGGCTCGGGTTCGACGGAGCTGAAAATATTTGCGGGGTTGGATACCCAGTACCATCGTCTCGATCCAGACGATCCCGGCGCGAGTCTGCGCGGATCGCAGACCGGTCTACGCGCGTCATTCGAATTTTGGACCGAACTGACGAAGCGCACCATGGTCACGGCCTACGGCAGTCACTCGACCGTTGGCCAGAGCACCGATCTCTATGCGGCCACGGGTCTTATGCTCAACCTCGGTTTCTACGTCGGCCCCGAAGTCCAATACAACGCCAGTAGTGACTACTGGCAATATCGCGGCGGAGCCCATATCACCGGCGTCAAAATGGGTGCGTTCGAGTGGGGTATTGGCACAGGTTTCGCGCGTGACAGCGACGGACACAAGGGCCTTTACGGCCGCTTTGAGATTAGCAGCAAACGCTGAGGCCTCAGTCTAACGTTCGGCGGAAGCGCGTGATGGCAATCGTCATGGCAACAAGCATCAAGGCGAACAAAGCCAGTGCATCGGCCCGCAGATCGCCGAGATTGGAGCCCTTGAGCATGATGGAACGCACGATGCGAAGGTAGTGCGTCAGCGGCAGAGCCTCACCGATCCATTGCGCCCATTTCGGCATTCCTGCGAACGGAAACATAAAGCCCGAGAGTAAGATGTTCGGCAGGAAAAACATCATCGACATCTGCATTGCCTGGAGCTGGTTCTGGGCGACGGTGGAGAATGTGTAGCCAATAGACAGATTGGTCGCGATGAACAGCGTGCTCAGCAGCGCAAGTAGAACAAGGCTGCCGAATACCGGCACACCAAAAAGCCCTACCCCCAACCCGATGATGATCGACGCCTGGATGAAGCCCACAAAAATGTATGGGATAATCTTTCCAAGCATGATCTCGACCGGCGTGATCGGCATCGCCAGCAGGCTTTCCATCGTGCCGCGCTCGATTTCGCGCGTGACCGACAGTGCCGTGAAGATCAGCATGGTCATGGTCAAGATCGTGCCGACCAGGCCGGGCACGATATTGAGCTGGGTGGCGCCGGCCGGATTGTAGCGCGCGTGCGCCCGCACATCGAACGGCAACACGGTTTGGCCGGGCATCACCGCATGATCGTGCGACAGCGCCGATTGCACCAGTGGCCCCAAAGCGCTGAGCGCGGAGCCCGAGGCGACCGGATCCGTTGCGTCGGCTATCACCAGGAGACTGGGCCGGTCGCCGCGGCGCACGGCGCGCTCAAAGCCCGCCGGGATTTCGAGCGCGAACAGCACTGTACCGGACGCCAGCAGCCGGTCGACTTCTTCTTCGGTCCGCGGCAGTTGGGTGACTTTGAAGTATTTGGTGTTTTCCATCGCGGCCAAAATCGACCGCCCCAAATCGCTTGATTCTTGGAGGAGCACTGCCGTCGGCAGATCGCGCGGGGTCGTGTTGATGGCGTAGCCAAACAGCATGAGCTGCATTAGCGGCACCATGATAATCATACCGAACGACACGCGATCGCGGCGAAGCTGGATGAACTCCTTGATCAGCATCGCCCACGTGCGGCGGGCAAAGCCGCGGCTCTGCTCCTTTCGCTGGTCTGAACGTGGCATCACTTCGCTCATTGGAAGTTATCCTTTGAACGCGACATCAGATCGATAAAGACATCCTCAAGCGAGGGCTGCGACCGCTCCCAGTTCAAATCCTTGCACTTGCGGTACGGCGCGACGGCCGCATCGAGCTTCTTGGCGTCGCGCCCAGACACATGGAGGCTCGTGCCGAACGGCGCGACCATGTCGATACCGGGCATGCCCGTGAGTTCCCCCGACAATTCATGTAAGCGTTCGCTGTCTGAACTTACGACATAAGTCGTCAGATGCGAGTCGGTGATGACGTGTTCGACCGTGCCATGGGTCAGCAACTCGCCATAGGCGATGTATGCGATCTCGTGGCAGCGCTCGGCTTCATCCATGTAGTGTGTCGACACCAGCACGGTGAGGCCGTCGGCGGCAAGCGCATGAATCTCGTTCCAGAATTCGCGTCGCGCTTTGGGATCGACGCCCGCGGTTGGCTCGTCGAGCAGCAGCAATTGCGGACTCGGCAATGTGCAAGCGCCGAGCGCGAGCCGTTGTTTCCAGCCGCCTGACAGTTCCCCTGCCAGTTGCTCTTCTCGGCCGTCGAGACCGAGCCGTTTGATAGCATCCCTGGCGGCCCGGCTCGCATGGGGAATGCCGTACAGCCGCGCCACAAATTCGAGGTTCTCCTTGACCGAGAGATCCTGGTAGAGGCTGAAACGCTGGGTCATGTAGCCGACCTGCCGCTTGATCTGGTCGCTTTCGGTGCCGATGTCGTAGCCGAGACATGTGCCATGACCGCTGTCGGGCGTCAGCAGACCGCACAACATGCGAATAGTCGTGGTTTTGCCCGATCCATTCGGACCGAGAAAGCCGTAGATCGTACCGCGCTTCACCTGCAGGGACAGGTCCCGTACCACCACATGCCCATCGAACGATTTGGTCAACCCGTGAACGTCGATCGCGATCTCCGGCACGTCCTTCACTTGCC
>JAFAQJ010000249.1 GCA_019246455.1 Pseudolabrys sp. | reverse complement strand
GCTCGACCACAGCAGAGGCGACCGTGAGCAGCGCCGCGCTGCGGTCGCGGGCGCGTACCGCGTTCTCCTTGGCGATCAGCGCGCACACCCGCGATTGCTCGTCGCGCAGTTTGCGCTCCCATTCCGGGTGCTTGTCGGCGATGGCTTTGGTGACGATGTCCTTGCGTGCACCGCGGTCCTGGCGACAGAACACGTCGAGATAGGCTTCGACACGTTCTCGGCCGGCAGAGCGGACAGCGTCGGCGAGGGAAACCGCCCGGTCGCGGTCGGATTTCGATCCGCTGGCGAAAACCGCGATCAGCGCCGGCCAATCGGTTTCGGCAATTAGCGAGGCCGAGAAGTATTCCGCCTCGACGGCGGCGAGCGCATCCCCAGGCGCGAGATCGAACGTCTTGGTAAGTTCGGCAATCGCCTGTTTCAGGCCGCCGGCACGATTGATCCACGCCACGACGCGATCGCGGTCGGCGATGGTCTCGGCGATCACTTCCTTGAACGTGGTATCCGCCGCCGACGTAATCGCGTTCGCCAGCGCCTGCCCGAGCGGTCCATCCGGATCGTTGGCGC
The DNA here is from genome assembly GCA_019246455.1 of Pseudolabrys sp. Taxonomy (GTDB): domain Bacteria; phylum Pseudomonadota; class Alphaproteobacteria; order Rhizobiales; family Xanthobacteraceae; genus Pseudolabrys. The sequence continues at coordinate 5,995 of JAFAQJ010000249.1, read as the reverse complement.
CTTCCAGCATCACATCGAGGGTGAGCTGGTTGAGGAGTTGCGCCGTCGTCGCCTCGTCGAGCACCTCGAAACGCGCGGCCACATTGGCCTCGAACGGAAACTGGTGCAGCAGCCGCGTGCAGAACGCGTGGATGGTTTGCACCTTGAGCCCGCCCGGCGTCTCCAACGCCTTGGCGAACAGCCGCCGCGCGGTGGCGCGCTGCAGCGGGTCAGAGGGCTTGCCCGTGCTGTTCTCAATTTTCGTATCGAGCGCGTCGTCACCGAGCGTCGTCCATTCGGCAAGCGTCTTGAAGACGCGTGTCGCCATGTTCGCCGCGGCCGCTTTGGTGAACGTGATGCAGAGAATCTTGGCGGGATCCTCGCCGCGCAGCAGCAGATTGATGACCCGTTGCACCAGCACATGGGTTTTGCCCGAGCCGGCATTGGCCGAGACGAACACCGAGCGCTCGGGGTCCGCTGCCGCAATTTGACGGGCCGTCGCTGCCGGTGGAATTTTGCGTTCGACGTTCACGACGGCGGTCCTTCATATTCGCTCTCGCCGCCCGAGGCCGCCCATTCCTTGACGCGCGCTAGGTGGTCGTAATCGCCGTAATGCTTGGCCCACATCGGATGGACCAGCGAGCGATAGGGTTCGCCCTCGATCAGGAATTTTGCCGCGACGCCCGCGAGGCGCTTTTTGGCGTATTCCGCCTGGCTGTCGGGCGTGCCGTTTTTCTTGAAGTCGATCGGTTTCTCTTCGCCGGGCGGTTCGCCGCCCCTGAGCCGCACGTATTTGATCTCGGTCACCGAGCCCGCCGCGACGTTTTCGAAGCCGCCGCTGTTGAGGATGGCAGTCTCCAACGTCAGTTGGGGGGCGAGGCCGGTTCGCACTTGCGGCTCGGTCGGCGGTTGCCCGGTCTTGTAGTCGAGAATGGCGTAAGTGCCGTCCTGCCGCAGCTCGATACGGTCGGCGCGCGCCGTCAGAACGAAAGTGCGGGTATTGCCGAGGGGAACAGACATCTTGCCGGTGATTTCGGCATAAAGCGCCTTGAGCGTCGGACGTCGGCTGCGTTCCCAGGCGGCAAACCAGCTCGCGATGCGCTTGAAGCGCGGCCACCAGAACGCGCGGGCCTCCGGCATGTCTTGCATCGGCTTGAAGCTTTGTTCGCCGAGTCTGGTGAGTTCGCGCTCCGGATCGGGCGGCAGACCGGATGCAAACTGCCCGGTGAACTTGCCAATCGCGTCATGAATGATGCTGCCGCGGTCTGCGGCGCCAGGCGCCGTGTCGATCGGCTCAAGCGGAAACAGCCGGAGCACGTGCTTGGCGTAGATCGTGTACGGATCGCGCAGCCAGTTCTCGATCTCGGTGACCGACAATTGACCGGGGCGCACGTCTAGTGGCGGCGATGGCGCAGGCCGCGGCGCGGCTTTGACTTCCTCCGGCGCGTCGAGTGCGCGGGCGAGATCGAGATAATGTTTGCCGCGTTTGATGACGCCGTTCCAGCGCTCGCCGGCGAGCGCGGCCATGCGCTGCACGAACCGCGACGTCACGGTGGGAGAACCCGCGACTTTCATGGCCCGTGTGATGACGACCTCGTGATTGCCCAGTGCTTGCTCGAAGTCATGGGCGGCAAGACCGATCCGCAGCTCCGGCAGATTGAGGCCGAGTTTCTGACGCATCGGCCGGCTCAGCCACGGATCGCTGTGCGCGTCCGGCGGCCAAGTGTCTTCGTTGAGGCCGCCCAGCACGACGCGGTCGAATGGTTGCAGCCGCGCCTCGAGGGGTCCGAGGATACGAATGCGCACGTCTGGCTTTTCGCGCATGCGCACCGTGCCGGCGGCGGCGATCGCTTCGAACACTTCGGGGTAATCCCTCGGCGCGACCTTCATTTGCGTCGCGGCCTGAGTGTTCAGCAAGTCGTCGAACACGGTTTGCAGCCGCGTGCCGTCTGCGTTGCTGAAGACCGCATCGCTGAGCGCCATAACGACGTGGCGATGGCGCGCCGCAAGATCGGAAAGAACGTGCTCGCCGCGCTTGAGGTCTTCGAGCGAGGCCAAGGCCTGTGCTAGTCGATCAACGAGCGCCCGGGCCGCGGCGAGATCATCCCTGCTGACCAGTTTTCGCGGATCATTGCGATGCAATTCGCTCCGTGTCTCGTCGTACGTCGCGAGCGCGTGCGCCAGGCCGGCGCTGCCCGGTTTCGGGCGTGGGCCGCGCAGCACGGCGCGTTCGAGCGCGGCAATAGCGCGATCATGGACGTTTGCCGCCGCGCCGAACCGGAACAGCGGGTGCTTGAGCAAAGCGAGCAGCGTTACCGGTTCGAGGCCACCGATGGCCGCTTCGACGGCGAGGCGCGCAAATAATCCCGCTGGCGTGTCGGCAAGCCGGTCGCCACCGGAATCGTCGACCTCGATATTCCAGCGGCTAAGCGCGGCCGTCACGCGGCGCGCTAGCGCGCGATCCGGCGTCACCAGCGCCGCGGTTTTACCGGGCTCAAGCGCGGCCTCGCGCAAAGCAATCGCGACTGCCAACGCTTCTTCTTCGGCGTTGGCCGCCTCGATTAGCGTCAAATTCTCGACCGAGGCGTCGATTGCAGCCTGGAAGTCCTTGTTTTGCAGGCGCTTTGGCCATAGTTCCGTTGTGCCGGCGGGTCGCATTGCTTCGGACATAAAAGCCTCGCGCCGCACGGCTCTCCCGAGTGTTTTCACGTCGCTGCGCGCTATGCCGATGCGCGCGAGCAACGCCTGCATCGCAAATTGCGGTTGACCGGATGCCGGCACCTCGCCATCGCCGGAATGAGCAATGGCGCGCCACGATCCCTCGTCGAGATCGACGTCGAGTCCCGGCAGGACGATGGCGCCGTGCGGCAGCGTGGCAATTGCTGCGAGCAGCTTGGCTGTCGCCGGCATCGAACCGGTCGAACCTGCGGCGATCACCGGTGCGGTCGCGGTCTTGAGGCGCTGCGTCTCCGCCTCGATCAGCCGGTCGCGCCGTTCGGCCGGCTCGATCGCCTCACCACGAATCCCGGGCCACTTGTCACGAATGATCTTGAGGAGTTGCAGCGATAGTTGCCAGAATTTGTCAAACTCCTCCGGGACCAGGCCGTCGAGCTTGTCCCAGCTGACGCCGCGCGTCGTCATGTCGTCCATCAACCGCGCAAGATCATCGGCCAGCGCCAGCGCTGAAGCGGGTGTGTTGGCCACTAGCGGGTTGCCGCGCTCGGCATGCAGCTCGCGCGAAGCCGCCCAGCCTGAAATCAGTTGCGCCAGCAGCAGCCGCCGTTCGAGCGGCGCGATGGTCTCCGGCAAATCGAGGGCCGGCTGCGCGAGATCGCCAGCCGCGGCGTCGGCGAACACGATCTCGTCCTCGTCGACGTCGCCGAGCGCGACGATACGCGGCAGGATCGCGGCCTCGCCGCCACTCGCCTCGAGAAATGCTTCGCGCGCCAAACGGCAAGCCCGGCGGGTCGGCAAATAGAGCGTGGCCTGCGCCAGAGCGAGCGGGTCGCCTTTGGCCGGGAAACCCGCGACGAGCATGCCGTTCAGCAGCGCATCGAACAGCGTGCGCAGGAACGGCGCGGACGCGGGGATGTTGAAGACGTTAGGCTTGGTGGCCAGCATCGTCGGTGAATCATACACGCTTTGCGGCGCGTGACAGCCTCAGGACGCGCTGGCGCGGATCGCGTCTTCGGCGGCGGTGACGGCGTCGGGCGAGCCGACATGCATCCACAGCCCTTCGAGCCGCAGGCCGTGCAGCCGGCCATTCTCGGCGGCGCGGTCAAACAGTGTCGTCAACGAGAATTCGCCGTGCGGCGCGCCCTTGAACAACGCCGGTGTGAGGATCGCCGCGCCGGCGTAGACGAAGGGGGCGACCTCCTGTTCGGTGCGCCGCTCCAGCCGGCCTTCAGGCGTCATCTTATAATCGCCGCGACCGGCGTAGCCGATGCTGCCCGCCGACGGCGCCAGCAGCAGCAGCGCGTCCATCGTGGCGGGGTCGAAAGTCTCGGCGAGCCGCGTGAAGTTGGGCTGGACGCCATCGATCCAGATCGTGTCGGAATTGACGTGGAAAAACGGCTCACCGCGAAATTCGCCGAGCACCTTGACCACGCCGCCGCCGGTACCGAGCAGGGTGCCGCGCTCATCGGAGATCACGACGCGCGGTTTCTTGCGTGCCGCAAGATGACGCTCCAACTGTTCGGCGAGATAATGGATGTTGACGATCGCAGTTTCGACGCCGGCCTGCGCGAGGCGATCGAGTACATGATCGAGCAGCGGCTTGCCCGCGACTTCGATCAGCGGCTTCGGTTTGTTGTCGGTCAACGGACGCATCCGGGTGCCGAGCCCGGCTGCGAGCACCATCGCGCGTTTGGGAAAAGGGGCCATCGCATCACGCTTTCAGGTCGGGGACATGCGCGTGATACCAGGCGCGCAAGGTCGAGAGCGCCGGATGCGCCAGTGACCGCTGGAGGTAGCCCCATACGCGCGGCATATGACGCAAGTATTGCGGTTTGCCGTCGCGGCGGTCGAGCCGCGCGAATATGCCGAGGATCTTCGAAGCGCGTTGCGCGGCGAGCGTCGCGTAGAGTCGCGCGAAGGCCGGAGCGTCGAAGCCGGGATCGTTTTCGCGGCGCGCTTTGGTGTAACGGCTGAGCAGTGCGATCTCCAGCATCTCCGGCACGTCGACGCGGGCGTCCTGCAGCAACGAAGCAACGTCGTAAGCGGCGGAACCGAGCACCGCATCCTGGAAATCAATGAGTCCGATTTTGGCGTAAGCGGGGCGCGCCGGCAGCCACAGCAGATTCGGCGAATGGTAGTCGCGCAGCACCCAGGTCGGCTTGTCGGTCAGCACCGGCGACAGCGCATCGCGCCACAGTGCGAGATAAATTTCGCGCTTGTCCTTCGAGGCCGAAGCGTTGAGGCGCGGCATGTACCAGTCGATCAGCAGTTCGACCTCGATCAGTAGCGCCTCGATATCGTAATGCGGCAAGCTGTAGTCGACGCCAGGCTCGACCGGCAGCGTTTCTGGCAAGGTTTGGCGATGCAGCGCGACCAGTGTTTCGACCGCGGCTTCGTAGCGCGCCTCGATCGGTTTTGGCGGCATGCCTTCGACCACTACCTCGTTGCCGAGGTCTTCGATTAGCAGCAGACCGGCCTCGCGGTCGGCTTCGAAAATATTCGGCGCCGAGAAACCGCGCTGCCGCAGCGCTTTGGCAATGGCGATGAACGGTGTGACGTCTTCGGCAAGATGGGCGATCGCGCTGTACGGCTTGCGATTCTTGACCGGAGGGTCGTCCGGCCGCCGCGGCGAATTCATCAGGAGATAGCTTTGGCCGTTGAGGGTCAGCCGTTCGTAACTGCGCGTCGAGGCGTCACCGGCGAGCCGCTCGCGCGTCGCAGCGGCGAACCCAGCGCCATCGAGGAAGCGGCGGATCTGTTTGATGCGATCGACCCGTGGTGCGAACGTGCCGTAGCCGGTCACGCGCACGTTGCGATAAGTGGCGGACTGTTGCGGAGCGAGCGTGAACGCGATGTCGAGCCGGTTTTCCGGTAGGAAGCCGGCGGCGCGGTCCGGCCATTCGACGAGTGTTACGGCCTTGTCGGGCAGGTCGTCAAACCCGAGTTCGGCCAGTTCGGATGGACCGTTGAGCCGGTAAAGATCGGCGTGCGCGACGGAAAAACGCGGCAATTCGTAAAACTGGATCAGCGTGAAACTCGGGCTCGGCACCTCGATTTTTTCATCACCCGCCAGGTGCCGGATCAGCGCGCGGGCGAACGTCGTCTTGCCGGCGCCGAGATCACCGGACAGGGTGATGAGATCACTCGGCTCGATCGCTGCGGCGATCTCGGCCATCAGCCGCAGCGTCGCCGGCTCGTCCGGCAGCGCCACGGTGAAACTTGATCCGCCGGACGTTGTCGGAAACATAGCCTGACCTCAGGCGGCGGCGGTCTGCGACGTCGGAACCGCCCGCTCGACGGGGAAGATACAGGTTACAGTCGTGCCTTGGCCGACGGCCGA
>JAFAQJ010000215.1 GCA_019246455.1 Pseudolabrys sp. | reverse complement strand
CAGCATTTGAAATGGCCGACAACGGTCTGCCGACCACCTTCGTGCCCGGCCGCAATCTGATTTTCTTCTGTTTCGCCGCTGCTGTCGCTTATCGGCGCGGCGCGCGCCATCTCGTCGCCGGCATGTGCGAGACCGATTATTCGGGCTACCCCGATTGTCGTGACGCGACGATCAAGGCGATGGCGGAAGCGCTGCGGCTCGGCATGGACAAGCCGTTCGAAATTCATACGCCGCTGATGTGGATCGACAAGGCGGCGACTTTTGTGCTGGCACGCGAAATCGGCGGTCAGGCCTTCCTTGATCTTGTGATCGAGGACAGCCATAGCTGTTATCTCGGCGAGAGGGGCCAGCGCCATCCTTGGGGTTACGGCTGCGGAGCGTGTCCGGCCTGCGATTTGCGGGCCCAGGGCTATGCGAAATTTACGGCGATATGAGAGCGAGACGATGGGTTCTGGAATGCAAAGACGCCTGCTGGTGGAAGGCTTTGGTTATCTCGCGATCTATTGCCTCACGGTTCCGCTGGCGAATTGGATGATCGACCATGTCGGCACAACCTGCGTGCCGGACGGTCCTTGTCTTATTCCCGTCGCGCCGGGGTTGCTCGCGCCGTCCGGTGTCATACTGATCGGCGCCGCTTTGGTTTTGCGCGATCTGGTGCAGCGTCGGCTCGGTGTCGAGTTCGGTATCGCCGCGATCATCGCCGGGGCGCTCTTGTCGGCCGGCTTTGCTCCGCGCACGCTGGTGCTCGCCTCGGCTGCGGCGTTTCTGCTGTCTGAATTCGCCGACTTCGCGGTTTACACGCCGCTCGCGCGCCGCCGTTTGGTGCTGGCGGTCGTGGCATCGAGCATGGTGGGCCTTGTCGTCGACTCCATCGTCTTCCTGTGGCTGGCCTTCGGTTCGCTCGAGTTTTTGATGGGGCAAGTGGTCGGCAAGTCTTGGATGGTGCTGTTGTCGATTCCCTTCATCGCTTGGCTGCGCCGTCGCGACGCGCGGCTCGGTCTCAACCCCGTCTAACCCAAGGTTCTAACGTCATGGCGTCATCTCTCGAAATTCTACGCAACGTCACGACCGGCACCATTTGCACGATGCTACTGAAAAAAGGCATTCGCCGCTCCTGGATGACCGGGCCGATGCCGCTCGCCTTCTCCGGCAAGCGCGTCGTCGGCTCGGCTTTTACGCTGCGTTTCGTGCCGGTCCGCGAAGATCTGGCGACACCGGCGAGCTGGTCCAATCCGATCTCGACCCGCGCGGCGATCGAGGAAATGCCGGAGGGTTGCATCGCTATTGCCGATGCAATGGGCGTCACCGATTCCGGCATTTTCGGCGACATCCTGTGTATGCGCATGGTCAAACGTAAAGTCAGTGCGCTGATCACCGACGGCGCGATGCGCGACAAGCACGGCGTGCTGGCGACCGGCCTTCCGGTGTGGTGCGCCGGTATCGCGGCGCCGGCCTCGGTCCATGAATTGACGTTCGTGAACTGGGGCGAGCCGATCGGATGCGGTGGTTGCGCGATTTTTCCCGGCGATATCATCGTTGCCGATGATGACGGCGCGGTGGTCATCCCCAAGGACCTCGTCGACTTCGTGGCGAATGAGGGCGCCGAGCACGAATTGCTAGAGAGCTGGCTGGTGCAGGAAGTCGAGAAGGGCCAGAAGCTGCCCGGCCTTTATCCGCCGAACGAAGACAACAAGAAGCGCTACGAAGAGTGGAAGAAGAGCCGCAAATAAGTGCGCTCGCGTCGCCGTAGCCGGTTACTGCCGAATCAAAATTGCGGGTCCGTCCGTGTCATCTGTGCGTCAAGAATGTGACGCGCCGGTGATTCGCACTACGCTTTGTTCGCTGAGTCGCGTGCGTTCGTGGATGCGGGGCGTGTCTATTCACGCACAGGGGGCCAGACGATGCAACTCAAGCTGCAATCGATGTGGGCGTCGGCGCGCGCGCAAGCGGCGGCGTTTCACGCGCCGGACGACGCCGTTTACGACGGCGTGCGAGACCAGATTATTCGGGCGTCTGCAACGGCGCTCGGCGTCGTCATCGTCGCGCTGATTGCGGTGCTGATGGGCTTCGTGAACTAGGCTTTCGTCAGTTCGCGGCGCACGATCTCGGCGGCGCGCGCCATCGACTGCAATTTGCCGAACGCGACCTCGCGGCTGAGATATTTCCTGCCGCAGTCGGGAGCCGGGATAAGGTCTTCGGCCGCGACGTAATCGAGACCCTTGCGGATGCGCTTGGCGATCGTGTCCGGCGTCTCCACGGCGTTGTCGCCAAGATTGATCACGCCGAGCATGATTTTCTTGCCCTTGAGCTCTTTGAGGACGCCGAAATCGATATTGGGCTGTGCGGATTCAATCGAGATCTGCTGGGCCGTGGTGTCGGCAAGTTCGGGCAGGAAGGCGTAGTGCTGCGGCTTGCTATCGCCGGGCACGACTGCCGCGTAGCCAAAGCATAAATGGACCACAGTCGGCACCTTGATCCCCTGAAGTGCGCGGTTGATCGCCTTGACCGCATAGCGCTTGGCCTTGTCGGGATTGGTGCGCAGCCACGGCTCGTCGAGCTGAATGACGTCGGCGCCGGCGGCTTCGAGGTCGCGCAATTCCTCGTTCACCGCGGCGGCGAGGTCCATCGTCATCGCCTCGTCGTCTTTGCAGAACTCGTCAACAGCCTGCTGACTCATCGTGAACGGCCCGGGCAGCGTGATCTTGGCTTTGCGGTCGGTATTCTTGCGCAGGAATTCCATGTCACGGCGCTCAACCGGACCTTTGCGCCTGATCTGGCCGGTGACGCGCGGCACTTTGGTCATCCCGCTCCTTGCCTTGATCTCGGCCGGATGCTCGTTGTCGATACCGTCGAGCGCGGTGGCGAAGCGGTTCGAATAGCTCTCGCGGCGCATCTCGCCGTCCGTGATGATGTCGATGCCGGCGCGCTCCATGTCACGGATGGCAACGATGGTAGCGTCGTCCTGGGCCTGTTCGAGATATTGGTCGGGAACGCGCCATAGATCGGTGCGCCGGATGCGGGGCACGATCTTCGATAGAACTTCGCGGTTGATCAGCCAGTCCGGCTGCGGATAGCTGCCGATCACCGTCGTCGGCAAGAGTTTGTCGGGCATGAGAAAACCTGGG
>JAFAQJ010000328.1 GCA_019246455.1 Pseudolabrys sp. | reverse complement strand
GCGGGGATTGCTCGACTACGAAGACCTGATCGGCAAGACGTTGGCGCTGTTTCGAAAAACGTCGGCCGCGTGGGTGCTCTACAAGCTGGATCTCGGCGTCAATCACGTGCTGGTCGACGAGGCGCAGGACACTAGCCCCGAGCAGTGGGAGATCATCAAGACGATGGTCGCCGAATTCGCACCGGGCGGCTCGCGCCCCAACGTGCGGCGCACCTTGTTCGCAGTGGGTGACGAGAAGCAGTCGATCTTCTCTTTTCAGGGCGCGGCGCCACTCGAATTCGCGCAGAACCGCGAGCACTTCCGGCGGCTCTTCACGAACACCGAGGTCGAGTTTCACAGCGAGCGACTCGATTATTCGTTCCGCTCCGCCGCCGAGGTGCTCGAAGCGGTCGATACGGTGTTCAAGCGGCCGGAGGCATTCCGCGGCCTCACCGCCGACCCGGTCTGGACCGTGCACCAGGCGCTGCCGGACGCCGCGCCCGGCGAGGTCGAGGTCTGGGAACTCACGGGGCCCGACCAGAAGGATATCGATCAGGAAGGCTGGGACGCGCCGTTTGACACGGCCGGCGAAACGAGCCCAGCGATCAAGCTCGGGGCCAAAGTCGGTCGGACCGTACGGCAATGGACGGCCAAAGGTGTGCAACCGGGCCATATCCTCATCCTGGTCCGCCAGCGCGGACCGTTTTTCGAGGCGGTGATCCGTGCTTTGAAGCGCGAAGGCATCGCGGTGGCCGGCGCGGATCGACTGGTCCTAACCGAGCACATCGCGGTCATGGACCTCCTTGTGCTGGGCGATGCGCTCCTTTTGCCGGACGACGACCTCGCGCTCGCGACCGTGTTGAAGAGCCCGCTATTCGGACTCAATGACGAACAGCTCTACACGCTGGCCTATGATCGCAAGGGCCCGTTGCGCACGGTCTTACGCGCGCAGGCCGCGGACGATCCGATGTTTGCCGCGGCTTCCGCCAAGCTCGACAGCCTCGACGAAAACGCGCGGCAGTTCACGCCATTCGCGTTTTACGCCCACATTTTAGGGCCGCTCAAAGGCCGCGCCGACATCCTGGTGCGGCTCGGTGTCGAAGCATCTGATCCGCTTGATGAATTTCTCAATCTCGCGCTGACCTACGAGCAGCGGGAAACGCCATCATTGCAGGGCTTCCTCAACTGGATTCGCGCCGCGCAAAGCGAAGTGAAACGCGACATGGAATTGGCGCGCGACGAAGTGCGGGTCATGACCGTGCACGGCGCGAAGGGCCTCGAAGCCAAGAACGTAATCCTCGTCGACACCACGACGACGCGGCCGGAAGGCGCGCACCCGCCGCGCCTTTTGAGTCTGCCGCTGCCGAATGCACCGCCAGGCGCAACCGGGTTCGTTTGGGGCGTCGCCAAGACCAAAGACGCCGGGCCGATGGCAGACGCACGGGCAAAGGCGATCGAAGCGGCCAAAGACGAATACCGCCGGCTGCTTTATGTTGGCCTGACCCGTGCGGCCGAGCGGCTCGTCGTCTGCGGCACCAAAGGTGTCAACTCCGAACCGGAAGGTTGTTGGCACCGGCTCGTGCTCGACGCCCTCAAGCCAGACTCGCAAGAAGAGACGGATAGCGACGGGCAGACGGTGTGGCGCTTCCGCAAAATCGAGGCGGCCACGCGTGCGGAGCCGAGCGCGCCCGAGCCGAAGATCGAAGTGCCGGGTTGGCTCAGATTGTCCGCGAAGGCGGAAAAGCCAAAGTGTCGCATTCTGCGGCCATCCGACACCGGCGAGTACGAAGAGCATGTCACCGGCGCCAGCAACCGCAACCTCGCGCTCCGTCGCGGCACTTTGGTGCACCGGCTGATGCAATCGCTTCCCGACATTCCGCCGGAACGCCGCGCCGAGGCAGCGTGTCGTTATCTCGCGCGTAACGGCAAGGATTTCGACGAAGCGGCGCGCGAGACGATGGCGCAGCAGACGATCGCGCTGCTGTCGCATCCTGATTTTGCCGCGCTGTTTGCGCCAGGCAGCCGCGCCGAAGTCTCGATCGCCGGAAAGCTCGACCTCCCGGACGGCCCGGTGCTGGTGGCGGGCCAAATTGATCGCCTGGTGATGACCAAGGGTGAAGTGTTCATCGCGGACTACAAAACGAATCGTCCAGCACCGGGGCGAATCGAGGACGCGCCGCGCGGCTATATCCGACAGCTTGCATTCTATCGCGCAGTCCTGCAGAAGCTTTACCCAAGCTACAAAATCCGCACCGCTTTAGTGTGGACCGAAGTTCCTGATTTGATGGAGATTTCAGGAGAGACGATGGATGTGGCACTCGCGTATCACCTCGGCGTGAAGCTGCCTTGACGCCCCGGCGTACCGTCCATAATTTCTGCGCCTCTCATTCAACGCGCACGCGCTGTCACAAAAACACGAGGTAATGCCATGGCCGTCGGCAAGACTACTGACGCGACCTTCGAATCGGACGTGATCAAATCGGCCACCCCGGTGGTGGTGGACTTCTGGGCCGAATGGTGCGGCCCCTGTCGCATGATTGCGCCCGCGCTCGAGGAAATCGCCGGTTCGATGGGCGACAAGGTCAAGATCGTCAAGCTGAACGTCGACGAGAACCCGCAAGTCGCCGCCAAATATGGTATTATGTCGATCCCGACCCTGATGATGTTCAAGAATGGCGATATCGCCTCGCGCCAGGTCGGCGCGGCGCCGAAGCAAAAGCTGCAACAGTGGATTTCCGGCGCGGTTTGACAGCGCGAATTTTCCTTCTGGGAAGGGCGGCCGATTGGCCGCCCTTTTGCGTTATAGGGGCGATGACCATTCCCTTGCGGCGCCCTTATCCACCGATGGAAGCGCAGTCGGTGGACGACGTCCCCGCCGGCCCCGAATGGCAATACGAGCCGAAGTGGGATGGCTTTCGGTGCCTCGTCTTCCGCGACGGCGGCAAGGTCGAACTGCAATCGAAATCCGGGCGGTCGCTGACGCGCTATTATCCTGAGCTTGTCCAAGCGATCGCCGCAATCAAAGCGACCAACTTTGTGCTCGACGGCGAAATCGTCGTACCGCACGGCAAGGCTTTCTCCTTCGACGATTTACTGCAGCGCATTCACCCGGCCGCAAGCCGGGTGAAAAAATTATCCGTCGAAACGCCGGCATTGCTGATCGTGTTCGACTTGCTGGCGGAGAACGGCAAATCGTTGACCACACTTGCGCTCGATGAGCGGCGAATGCGCCTCGTTACATTCGCGAAAATAGCTTTGCGCGGCAACAAAACCATCCGGCTGTCGCCCGCCACTATAAAACTCGCCGATGCTCAAAAATGGCTCAAACAGGTAGGCGCAACGCTCGACGGCATTATCGCCAAGCGGCGCGACCTGCCCTATCAGTCCGGAAATCGCGAGGGCATGCGCAAGATCAAGAATTACCGTTCGGCCGACTGTGTCGTCGGCGGCTTCCGCTACAATGAAGGTACCAAGATAATCGGTTCGCTGCTGCTCGGCCTTTACAACGAGCAAGGTCTGCTCGACCACGTCGGTTTCACGTCGTCGCTCAAAGCGGAGGAAAAAAAGGCCCTGACACCGAAGCTCGAAAAGCTTGTCAAAGAGCCCGGTTTCACCGGCGACAAGCCTGGCGGGCCGAGCCGGTGGGCCACCAAGCGCTCGGCCGAATGGAAGCCGCTTAAGCCGATGCTCGTCGTCGAGGTTTGCTACGACCACTTCACCGGCGGGCGCTTCCGTCATGGCACGCGGTTGATGCGCTGGCGGCCGGACAAATCGCCGAAGCGATGCACGATCGATCAGGTGACCGCGCAGAAAAAGGGCGATCTGATGAAACTGCTAAAGTGATCATTGCGGGAGCGTGCCGTTCGCCTTGAGGACTTCGCCGGCGAGATAGAGCGAGCCGGTAATCAGGACGCGCGGCGGCGGTTCGAGATCGAGCGTTGCCGCAGCCGCGAGCGCGTCTTCAACGCTATCGCGGCTGATGGACGAGAGCCCGATCCGCCGCGCCATGTCCGACAACTCCTGCGCGGCGACGCCTTTCTCGGCGCCGCGCAGGGGTATCGTAATAAGTTTGCGCGCCAAACCCGTAAAATTCTGCAAGAAGCCGGTATTGTCCTTGGTCGCCAGCATGCCGGCGATGACGACGAGCGGCCGCGGCACGCGTTCCTCGAGATCGGCTAACGCCGCGGCAATAGCGCGCCCGCCATCCGGGTTATGGCCGCCATCAAGCCATATTTCGCTGCCGGGCGGCGCAAGACCGACGAGTTTGCCATGCGACAAACGCTGCATACGCGCAGGCCAATCGGCCTTGGTCACACCAGCCTCGAACGCCGCCTGCGGTATTTTTAATGATGGCACAGCGCGCAAGGCCGCTATGGCCAGCCCTGCGTTCTCGAACTGATGGCGGCCATAGAGCTTTGGCGCCGGCAAATCGACTAGGCCGTTATCGTCTTGATAGACCAGCCGGCCGCGTTCTTCGGTCGCGGTCCAGTTTTCGCCGGCGATGCGGATCGGCGCCTTCATGCGTGCCGCCTGACGCTCGATCACCGCCAGCGCGTCACGTGGCTGGGACGCAACGATGACCGGCACATCGCGTTTGATGATGCCGGCTTTTTCGGTGGCGATCTTTTCCAGGCTATCGCCGAGAAAATCCACGTGATCGACCGAAATCGGGGTGATGATCGTCACCGACGGCTTGTCGATGACATTAGTGGCATCAAGCCGCCCACCGAGACCGACTTCCATCAACAACACATCGGCCGGATGCCGCGAGAATAGCAGCATCCCCGCCGCCGTCGTCATCTCGAACACCGTGATCGGTGCGCCGCAGTTAGCTTTCTCACATTCCTCCAGCGCGGCCGACAACTCGGCGTCCGATACCAAAGAGCCCACCAGCCGGAAGCGTTCGTTGAACCGCACGAGATGCGGCGACGTATAGGCATGGACGCGCAGCCCGGCCGCTTCCAACATCGCGCGCTGGAACGCGACGGTCGAGCCCTTGCCGTTGGTGCCGGCGACATGAATGGCCGGCGGCAGCTTGCGCTCGGGATGATCAAGCGCCGCAAGCAGGCGCTCGATGCGACCGAGCGACAGATCGATGCGCTTGGGATGAAGCGCGGTGAGGCGCGCAACGATGGAATCGATCCCGGACATCGGAAAGCGTCAGGCGTGTGCCGCGACCGGCAGATTTCCCTGACCCGCCGGCGCCTTGGTCAGCACGCGGCACAGATCGGCCAACACGCCGCGCAATTTGTGACGGTGCACGACCATATCAACCATGCCGTGCTTCTCGAGATATTCGGCGCGTTGGAAACCTTCTGGCAATTTTTCGCGGATGGTCTGCTCGATGACGCGCGGGCCGGCAAAACCGATCAGGGCGCCCGGCTCGGCGATATGGACGTCGCCCAGCATAGCGTAGGACGCCGTAACGCCGCCAGTCGTCGGATTAGTGAGAACGACGATGTAGGGTTTTTTCGCTTCACGCAGCGCCAGCACCGCGGCGGTGGTTCGCGGCAGCTGCATCAGCGACAGGATACCTTCCTGCATGCGCGCGCCGCCCGAGGCCGCAAACATGATAAATGGCGTCTTGCGCGATACCGCGGTCTCCATGCCGGAGATTACGGCCTCGGCTGCCGCCATGCCGAGCGAGCCGCCCATGAAATCGAAATCCTGTACCGCGACCGTCACCGGCAATGCATCGAGTTTGCCAAAGCCGACCTTCACGGCATCCTGCATGCCCGTCTTGGTGCGCGCGTCCTTCAACCGGTCAGCGTAGCGGCGCTCGTCGCGAAATTTGAGCGGGTCAAGCGCAACTTCGCGCACCGCGATCTCTTCGTACTCGCCGTTGTCGAACAGCGACTTGAGCCGCGCCGTCGCGCTCATGCGCATGTGATAGTTCGACGCCGGAATGACGAACTGATTGGCCTCGACGTCCTTGTAGAAGACGAGTTGGCCGGTCTCCGGATCCTTGATCCAGAGATTCTCCGGCGTCTCCCTGCGATTGAGGAAGTTGCGAATCTTCGGCCGGACGACGTTCGAAATCCAGTTCATGCGCGTCTCAGTGCGAGAAAACGGATCATACCGCTACGCAGCCGATATGGCTATTCCGCGGCGACCTTGCGCGCGGCGCGCACGCCGCCGGCGATATCGGAGACGACCGCGGCGACGGCGTTAACCGTTTGCGGCGTCGCCTTGCCGTCCTTGAGCGTCGACCGCAACACATCGATCAGCGCCGACCCCACGACGACGCCGTCGGCGCCCTCGGCAATCGTCTTGGCGGTCGCGGCGCTTTTGACGCCAAAACCAACAGCAACCGGTAGTTTGGTGTGACGCTTGATGCGGCCGACGGCATTGCCGACTTTTACCGAATCCGGAACGGCTGACCCGGTGATGCCAGTGATCGAGACGTAATAAACAAAGCCGGAAGTATTCGCGAGCACAGCGGGCAAGCGCTTGTCGTCGGTGGTGGGTGTCGCGAGCCGGATGAAATTGAGCCCCGCCTTGAGTGCCGGCAGGCACAACTCTTCATCCTCTTCCGGCGGGAGATCGACAATAATGAGACCATCGACGCCCGCGGCCTTCGCGTCGGCGAGAAAACGATCGACGCCATAGATGTAGATCGGGTTGTAGTACCCCATCAAAACCAACGGCGTCTCATTATTGTCTTTGCGAAACTCGCGCACCATCGCGAGCGTCTTCTTCATGTCCTGCCCGCCAGTGAGCGCGCGCAGGCCCGCGGCTTGAATCGACGGACCGTCTGCCATCGGATCGGTAAAGGGCATGCCAAGCTCGATGACATCGGCCCCGGCCTTCGGCAGTGCCTTGATCAGAGCAACCGACGTCGCGTAGTCGGGATCGCCGGCCATCGTGAATGTCACCAGCGCGGCGCGGCTTTCCTTCTTGACGTCGGCAAAGCGCTTATCGATGCGGGTCGTCATCGGCCGCCTTCCAGATATTTCGCGACCGAGTCGAGATCCTTGTCGCCGCGACCCGACAGATTGACGACGACGAGATGATCCTTCGGCTTGCCGCCGGCGACCTCCGGCAATCGGGCCAGCGCGTGCGCGGATTCCAGCGCCGGGATGATCCCTTCCAGCCGGCTGCAAAGCTGAAGCGCCGCTACTGCCTCATCGTCGGTCGCCGATAGGAATTTCACGCGGCCGATATCGTGCAGCCAGGCATGCTCGGGGCCGATGCCCGGATAATCGAGACCGGCGGAGATCGAATGCGCCTCTTCGATCTGGCCGTCGTCGTTCATCAGAAGATAGGTACGATTGCCATGCAATACGCCCGCCCGTCCGCCCGTGACCGACGCAGCGTGCTTTTTGTCGAGGCCGTGCCCTGCGGCCTCGACGCCGTAGATTGCCACGCTCGGATCGTCGAGGAACGGATGGAAGAGTCCCATCGCGTTCGAGCCGCCGCCAATGCAGGCAACAAGCGAATCCGGTAGGCGTCCTTCGGCGTCTTGCATCTGCGCGCGGGTTTCCCGGCCGATCACGCTTTGAAAGTCGCGCACCATCGCGGGGTAAGGATGCGGGCCTACCACGGTGCCGATGCAATAGAACGTGTCGGCGACATTGGTGACCCAGTCGCGCAACGCTTCGTTCACCGCGTCCTTGAGCGTGTTGGCGCCCGACGTCACCGGACGCACTTCGGCTCCCAACATACGCATGCGCAGCACGTTCGGCCGCTGCCGCTCGATGTCGACGGCACCCATATAGACGATGCATTGGAGTCCGAATTTCGCGCACAAGGTCGCCGTTGCCACGCCATGCATGCCCGCACCGGTTTCGGCAATGATGCGCTTCTTCCCCATGCGCATCGCCAGCATGATCTGGCCGAGCACATTGTTCACCTTGTGCGCGCCGGTGTGATTAAGGTCCTCGCGCTTAAGATAGATCTTGGCGCCGCCAAAATGAGCTGTCAGCCGTTCGGCGAAATAGAGCGAGGACGGGCGGCCGATGTAGTGCGCCTGATAGCTCTCCATTTCCCGCTGGAACGCCGCGTCAGCCTTCGCCTCGTTGTAGGCTTTCTCGAGATCGAGAACGAGCGGCATCAATGTCTCGGCGACGAAGCGCCCGCCGTAAATCCCGAAATGCCCGCGTTCGTCAGGGCCGGTCCGAAACGAATTGGGGCGCTGCACGGTCATGCGTTACTCGCGACCCTGCGGCTCGCTTGTTCAGCCGCGCGAGCAGCGCGGATGAAGGCGCGGATTTTGTCGAGGTCTTTGACGCCCGGCGCGCTTTCGACGCCCGATGAGACGTCGACGCCAGCGGGATTCGTGATGGCGATGGCCTGCGCAACATTACCGGCGTCGAGTCCACCCGAGAGCATAAAGACAATCTTCGGATCGATATCCTTGAGCAAAGTCCAGTCGAAGGTATTGCCGAGACCGCCGGGCCTCGTCGCGCCGCGCGGCGGGCGCGCGTCGAACATCAGGCGATCGGCGACATTGGCATAGAGGCGGATCGGCGACAGGTCGCTTTTCTCCGCGATCGGCAAGGCCTTCATGACCGACAGTCCGAAGCGCGAGCGAATGATTGCCACGCGCTCGGGCGTCTCCTTGCCGTGAAGCTGCAGCATGCCCGGCTTTAACGCGTCCACGATGCCGGCCAGCGTTTCGTCGGTCGCGTCGACCGTGAGCGCCACCTTCTTCGCACGGCCCCCAACGCGCACGCCAAGCGCTCGCGCGGCCTCG
>JAFAQJ010000212.1 GCA_019246455.1 Pseudolabrys sp. | reverse complement strand
ACGTCCTTGTGCGGCACGACTGCGTCCTTGTCGCCATGAATGATCAAACCAGATGACGGACACGGTGCAAGAAACGAGAAGTCGTAAAGGTTGGCCGGCGGACAGATCGAGATAAATCCTTCGATCTCTGGCCGCCGCATCAGAAGCTGCATGCCAATCCAGGCGCCGAATGAAAAGCCGGCGATCCAGCAGCTCTTCGCTTCGGGAGAGATTGTTTGTGCCCAATCGAGCGCGGAGGCCGCATCGGACAATTCGCCTGAACCGTGATCGAACGAACCTTGCGATCGACCGACGCCCCGGAAATTGAACCGCAACGCGGAAAATCCGCGGTGAACGAAGGCGTAGTAGAGCTGATAAATAATCGGATGATTCATCGTCCCGCCGAATTGCGGGTGCGGGTGCAGAATAATTGCGATTGGCGCGTTCTTCTGCCGGGCCGGATGGTATCGGCCTTCGATCCGTCCTGCGGGGCCGGTGAAGATAACCTCGGGCATGAGCAACCTCAGCTAAGGGGTGGCGCGACGGCGCGGCAAACCGCTGTACGCGATCTAGTTTGGAATTATTCCAATTATAGCGATTTTCGCTGCACTCGCGTCGAACCCCGGCTATATAGGGGCGAATATCGGGCTTCTAACATGGGTGCCTGGTCAAAAAGCAAGCTTTTTCGCCAGTTTGGCTGCGGACGAAACGATGAACGCAACGCGTGCATATTTCGATTGGAATGCCACTGCACTTCTGCGCCAAGAGGCACGGGACGCCGTGCTGACAGCGCTGGAACTTGGGGGCAATGCCTCTTCGGTCCACGGCGAGGGACGCGCAGCGCGGGCTCTGGTTGAAAAGGCGCGCGGCCAAGTGGCGGAATTGGTCGGCGCCGAGCCGAAAAACGTCACGTTTACGTCGGGCGGCACTGAGGCGAATACGATTGCGCTAACACCACATCTAGACGTCGCAGGAAAAAAAGAGCCGCGCGATCAGCTGCTTGTGGCGGCGACCGAACATCCCTCGGTACGCCAAGGCGGCCGCTTTCCGGCTGACCAAGTCGCCGAAGTCAAGGTCGTAGAAGCTGGGATCCTCGATCTCGACGATCTCAAACGAGCGCTTGCTCGCTGCGCGCGTCCGCTGGTCTCGATCATGCTTGCGAACAACGAAACCGGTGTGATTCAACCGATCAAGGAAATCGCCGAAATCGTACACGGCGCGAACGGCGTCTTGCATGTCGATGCGGTGCAGGCAGCGGGCAAAATTCCAATCGATATCAGCGCGCTGGGCGCGGACTTGATGACGATTTCTGCGCACAAGATCGGCGGGCCGCAGGGCGCCGGCGCGCTGATCAAGACAAGCGAAATTCACATTGCGCAGCCGATGGTTACGGCTGGCGGCCAGGAGCGTGGAGTGCGTGGTGGCACAGAGAATGTGCCCGCTATTGCCGGCTTCGGCGCGGCGGCGGCCGCCTGTACGACGGCCTTGTGTTCGGACGCTTCGCGTTTGTCCGCGTTGCGCGACAGCATTGATCGGCGGTTGAAGACGCTTGCTCCCGATGTTCGGATTTTCGGCGAAGGCGTCGAGCGCCTCCCGAACACCACGATGCTCTCGGTTCCTGGCATCAAGGCCGAAACGGCACTCATCGCGCTCGACCTCGATGGGATTGCGGTTTCGACGGGTTCCGCCTGTTCGTCTGGCAAAGTCGCGGGTTCCCCCGTGCTGGCGGCGATGGGCGTTGAGCCCGATATCGCGCGCGGCGCGATCCGCCTGTCGATTGGCTATTCGACGACCGAGGCCGACGTCGAGAAACTCATGGCCGCTTTAACGAAACTGGTTTCGTCCCTATCTAAGGGGCAGGCCCGCACAAAAGAAATTGCCGCTTAACCGCGGCCCAACCGCAAGGACGATCGGCGCACACAGCAACCGAACGACCATAACCGACTGAAATCCACCGCGGTCCTTGAAACCGTGAGCGAGGACAAGAATGCCGGCCGTTACCGAGACCGTCGAGCAGGTCCGAAGCATCGACGTTGATCAATACAAATATGGCTTCGAGACGAAGATCGAATCCGATAAGGCCCCGAAGGGCCTGTCGGAAGACACGATCCGTTTTATCTCCGGAAAGAAGAACGAGCCGCAGTGGATGCTCGACTGGCGGCTCGACGCGTTCCGCCGCTGGAAGACGATGAGCGAGCCGCGCTGGGCGCGCGTCGATTATCCCAAGATCGATTACCAGGACGCCTACTATTACGCAGCACCGAAGGCGTTCAAGGCGCCGAAGTCGCTCGCCGATGTCGATCCGGAAATTCTCAATACCTACGAAAAGCTAGGCATTCCGCTCAAGGAGATCCTCGCCGGAGTGCGCAAGCAAGGCGAGCCGAGCCAACTCGATGACGAGACCGGCGGCGAGTACCAGGAGCGCCGCGTCGCGGTTGACGCCGTGTTCGACTCCGTTTCGGTCGCTACCACCTTCAAGGAAGAGCTCAAGAAGGCCGGCGTGCTCTTCATGCCGATCTCGGAAGCGATCCGCGAACATCCGGAACTGGTGCGCAAATATCTCGGCTCGGTGGTGCCGATCACCGACAACTTCTTTGCTACGCTCAATTCGGCGGTGTTCTCCGACGGTTCATTCGTCTACGTGCCTGAGGGCGTGCGCTGCCCGATGGAGCTATCGACTTATTTCCGCATCAACGAGCGCAATACCGGACAGTTCGAGCGCACGTTGATCATCGCCGACAAGGGCGCCTACGTTTCGTATCTCGAAGGTTGCACGGCACCGATGCGCGATGAGAACCAGCTGCACGCGGCGGTGGTCGAGCTGGTCGCGCTCGACGACGCCGAGATCAAATATTCGACGGTGCAGAACTGGTATCCGGGCGACGCCGAGGGCAAGGGCGGCATTTTCAACTTCGTGACCAAGCGCGGCGATTGCCGCGGCGCGCGTTCGCATATTTCATGGACGCAGGTCGAGACCGGCTCGGCGATCACCTGGAAATATCCCTCGTGCATCCTGCGCGGCGATTATTCGCGCGGTGAGTTCTATTCGATCGCGATTTCGAACGGGAAGCAGCAGGTCGATTCCGGCACCAAGATGATCCATCTTGGCAAGAACACCGTGAGCCGGATCATCTCCAAGGGCATCGCGGCTGGCAAATCGAACAATACCTATCGAGGGCTCGTCTCGGCGCATCGCAAGGCGACCAATGCGCGTAACTTCACGAATTGCGACAGCCTGCTGATCGGCAACAAATGCGGCGCGCATACCGTGCCCTATATCGAGGCGAAGAATTCCTCGGCGATCTTCGAGCACGAGGCCACCACTTCGAAGATTTCGGAAGACATCCTGTTCTATTGCAATCAGCGCGGCATTTCGCCCGAGGAGGCGACCGCCCTCGTGGTCAACGGCTTCGTCAAGGACGTGTTGCAGCAACTGCCAATGGAATTCGCCGTCGAGGCGCAGAAACTGATTTCGATTTCGCTCGAAGGCAGTGTGGGTTGATCGCATGAATCAATATTGGTTCAGACCGAAACGGTATGGATACGGAGCGACGCCCATCGTTTGGCAAGGGTGGGTTGTCACGGTCGGTTTCGGCGTGTTGCTCGCTGGATCGATTATCGCAATGAAGCGATTTGCGGGGCCCGCCAATACCGTCGACTGGTTGATATGGGCAGCCATTATTGCCGTCGGTGTGTGGTGGTTCGTGCAGTTCGTTCGCCGCCGTACCGACGGTGAATGGCGTTGGCGCTGGGGCCGCGAGAATTAGAAAGAAAAGAAAATTATGTCGTTGCTTGAGATCAAGAACCTTCACGTCGAAGTCGCCGGCCGCCAAATTCTCAACGGGCTCACACTAACCGTCGAGAAAGGTCAGGTCGCGGCGATCATGGGCCCGAACGGCTCGGGCAAATCGACGCTGGCTTATGTGCTGTCCGGCAAGCCCGGTTACGAGGTGACGGCCGGCGAAGTGCTGTTCAACGGGGTCAATGTGCTGGAGATGGAAGCTGACGAGCGCGCCGCCAAGGGCCTGTTCCTCGCCTTCCAGTATCCGATGGAAATTCCCGGCGTGCCGACTTTCACGTTCCTGCGCACCGCGCTCAATGCGCAGCGTAAGGCGCGCGGCGAAAGCGAACTCTCGACGCCGGAATTCATGAAGCGGGTGCGCGACGCGGCCGCCAAGTTGCATATCGACCAAGACATGCTGCGGCGCGCGGTCAATGTCGGGTTCTCTGGCGGCGAAAAGAAGCGCAACGAAATCCTGCAGATGGCGATCCTCGAGCCCAAGCTCGCAGTGCTCGACGAGACCGATTCCGGCCTCGACATCGACGCGCTCAAACTGGTGGCCGATGGCGTCAATCGTCTGCGCTCGCCGGAGCGCGCGATGGTGGTAATCACGCACTATCAGCGATTGCTGAATTACATCGTGCCGGACGTCGTGCACGTCCTTTCCAAGGGCCGCGTCGTCAAATCCGGCGGCAAGGAACTGGCGCTCGAACTGGAAGCCAGGGGCTACGCCGAATTCACCGGCAAGGACGAGGCGGCTTGATGGCGGGGATCCGCACCATCAAGACCGAAGCGGAGCAGGCGTTGGCGCAGGCCTTCACGTCGGTGAAGGGCAAGCTGCCTGGCGCCGCGATGCTGCGCGAGGACGCGTTCAAGCGTTTCGACGCGCAGGGCTTGCCGCACCGCCGCGTCGAAGAGTGGAAGTACACTGATCTGCGGACGTTGATGCGCAACGCCAAGCCGCTCGCGTCTGCGCCCGATGCCCGAGCGAAAGCGAGTGCGGCGAAGGCGGGAACGCTGCTAGCGGGGCTCGATTGCCGTCGCCTCGTGTTCTCAGACGGCGCTTTCGTGCCGGAACAGAGTGATCTCGCGCCGGAGAAAGGGCTTGCGATTGCCTCGATGGCAGACGCGCTGGCGAAAGGCGATCCGCTGGTATCGAAGCATGTTGGCAAGGTATTCGAGACTAAGGATCCGGCGGTCGCGCTCAATACGGCCCTGATGGGCGACGGCATCGTTATCCACGTCGCGGCGGGCGTGCGGCTCGCTAAACCAATCCTCGTGACATTCGCCGGAGCTCAGGGCGCTTCAGTGTTCCTGCGCTCACTGGTCGTGATCGAGAAAGGCGCGACCGTGACGTTGATCGAAGACCACGAAACCGGCGACGCGCAGGTCAACAGCGCGCTCGAGCTTGTCGTCGCCGACGAAGCGCGGATCGATCATTTCAAGATCACCCGTGCTCAAGGCATCCATATCGGCAGCCTGATGGCGCAAGTCGGGGCCAAGGCGATGTTCAACAGCTTTGCCTTTACGCCGAGCTGTTCCATCCTGCGCAACCAGAGCTTTGTGACATTCGCCGGCGCAGATACTCAAGCTGCACTCGGCGGGGTCAGCCTGCTCAACGGCACGCAGCATGCCGACACGACCTTGCTGATCGAGCATAAGGCGACGGGTTGCACGAGCCGCGAGCGCTTCAAGTCAGCGCTCGATGGCGAAAGCCGTGGCGTGTTCCAGGGCAAGATCGTGGTCGAGC
>JAFAQJ010000125.1 GCA_019246455.1 Pseudolabrys sp. | reverse complement strand
GTTCGAGAAAATCCGGACCATCGCCAAGGAAATTTACCGCGCCGATGATGCGACCGCCGACAAATCGGTCAAGGATCAGCTCAAGCAATGGGAAGAGATGGGCTTCGGCAAGTTGCCGGTTTGCATCGCCAAGACCCAATACTCCTTCTCGACCAATCCGGATGCCAAGGGCGCGCCGACCGGCTTCAACATCCCGGTTCGCGAAGTCCGGCTTTCGGCGGGCGCCGAATTTATCGTCGCGATCTGCGGTGAGATCATGACGATGCCGGGTCTGCCGAAGGTGCCTTCGGCTGACTCGATCGACGTTAAGGACGGACGTATCACTGGCTTGTTCTGAACAAGACGGCGCACAAACAACAAGAAGAAACGCGGGCGGCTTGGGGGAAGCCGCCCGTTTTTTATTTGCGTGTCAGTCGTTGTTCAGGATTTCGGCGATCTCGACTTTACGACCTTCGCGCGCCGACAGGATGCCGGCGCGCACCACCGCAAGGGACTGGGTCCCATATTCGCCGCCGACTTCGGGCTTGCCTTCGCCACGGCAGGCCGCGGCAAACTCATCGAGTTCTTCCACGAATGTATCGTTCTTTGCCGTCGTTACAGACTTGGCATTCGTCTCGCCGCGTCTGAGCACACGCAGCCCGCCGAACAGATCGTAGAACGCCGTACTTTCCTTACCGTAGATATTCATCAGGTAATATTCCGATGCTGAGGCATAGCTCGCGTTCAACGTCGAAAGTGCGCCATTCTCATGCTCCAGGATCAGGCTAGCCACGTCGGGGTTGTCACCCGGCAAAACGAGCTGCGCGAATTGCCCGCGCACGATCCTCACCGGTCCCATCAAGTAGGTGAGCACATCGGTATAATGGATTCCGATCTGGAGCATCACGCCGCCCGGCATGCCGGCGGCTTGGTACCGCCACGACGACAGGTCGATCTTGCCTAAGCGATCGCGGCTGATATTGGCCTCCGCATTAATTAGCTTGCCGAAACGCCCAGCATCGATCTCACTCTTGATCCAGCGAAAATGGCTTTCGCGCCGGCGTTGATAGCCGAGCGCCAGCACCACGCCCGCCTTGCGGCAGATCTCGGTAATGGTACGGCCCTCGGAAACCGTATTGGCAATCGGCTTGTCGAGAAAGACATGCTTGCCGGCCTGGGCGGCCTGCCGCGTAGTCGGCAGATGAACGTCGTTCGGCGTGGTGTTGATGATCGCTTCGATATTCTGGTCGGCGAGTATCGTTTCGTAGTCCGGTGCCGGTTCGCAGCCATACTTCTTGGCGAAGGCTTCGCGTTTGTCGGGCGATCGTGAAAAACAGGATACGATCTCGATCCTATTGGAACGGTTGATGGCATCGGCGAGCACGTCCGACCACCAGCCCATGCCGATACAGGCGACGCGCAGAACACCCGCCATGATTACTTCCAGCTAGCGCCGATCGATTCGACGGCCGCCTGCGCAATCCTTTCGTCGGTCTGCCAGTCGCCGCCACTAACGCCGATGCCGCCGATGCACTCGCCGTTCGCAAGGATCGGACAGCCGCCCTCCATCGCTGTCCATCGCTCGGGGCCCGCAGCCAGCGCTAGGCCGAGTGCGTGGATGGTGTCGAGGTCTTGTCCGACCGCGCCTTTCGCCGAGGTCATGCGCTTGTTTGAGGCGGCGCACACCGCCTTGGTGGTGCACGAATGCAGCGTATGAAACTTTCCGCCGTCCATACGTTCAAGGACAACGACATGTCCGCCGGCATCGACGATGCAGCACGAGATGGCGATCTTGGCTTCGCGCGCTTTCTCCTGCGCGACGGCCATCATCTTTCGCGCGCCTTCGTGTGTCAGGCGCTTGGCGTTGGCAATGTACATGATGGAGAGCGTCCTAGCGGAAAGCAGAATTGTGCGTCAGCCCCCACACTCCATCAAGCATTGATGCAAAGAAAACAGGCGGCCGATTGGCCGCCCGCCCGTTCTTTTCATGATACGAAGATTTAGAAAATCTTCACGGCGCTTACGATGGTGATCCAGATGCCCCACGCCAGCGGAATGCCGACAAAGGCCCAGAACAACGCCGACTTGGCGTCGAGACCGCCAAAGCCGATGCCGTGCGAACCGGTGCTGGCGCCGCTCTTGGCGCTCGCAGCCTGCAGCTTCGCGACTTCCTCGCTGCTCATGTACCACTTCGGGTCGACCGGTTTGACCAGATAGTTGCAGATCAATCCGATCACCAGCATGCCGGCGAGGATGTAGAGCGTGTAGTCGTAGAGGTGATCGCGCGGGACGCCAGCAGCAAGCTGTGCCTCGCGGATGTAGTTCACGACCACTGGGCCGATAATGCCGGCCGTCGACCACGCGGTGAGCAGGCGTCCATGAATGGCGCCGACAAACTGCGTACCGAACATATCGGCAAGATAGGCCGGAACGGTTGCGAATCCGCCGCCATACATCGACAGAATAATGCCGAATGCGAGCACGAACATTGCCTTGCTGCCGATATGCGCCAAAAACGGCACGGACGCATAAAGGGCGATGCCCAACAAAAAGAAGGTGAAGTAGGTATTCCGGCGGCCGACATGGTCCGAGAGCGATGCCCAGAAAATCCGGCCACCAATATTGAACAGCGACAGCAATCCGGTATAGCCGGCAGCGACCCCGGCAACCGCGACGCGCTGCTCCGGTGTGAGCTTATTGAATGTCACCCCCGGAGCCCCGATCAGATTGCCCGCAAAAATCTCTTGGAGCATCGGTGAGGCCATGCCGATTACGCCAATGCCAGCCGACACATTCAGGCACAGAACACCCCAGATCAGCCAAAACTGCGGGGTCTT
>JAFAQJ010000071.1 GCA_019246455.1 Pseudolabrys sp. | reverse complement strand
GCAAGCTGAGGCGGCGATCGCTGCCGTGAAGAAGCTTGTTAAGAGCGCCTGATCTTCCGTTCACGGTCGTCCGCTGGACACGGACCGATCGCCTCGACGACATCATGGCGATGGTGCGTGCCGCCTTCAGCGGCCTCAGTCCGCCATCGGGCGTGCTCAAGGAAACCGTGGCCGATCTCGAAAGGCGACAGCACGACGGCTTCGTGCTGGTCGTACAGGACGACGATCACTTCATCGGCAGTATTTTTTGCGCGGTGAAAAACGACGCGCTTTATCTCACCCGCATGGCGACGCACCCGGATTGGCGCGGGCGCGGCGTCGGCCGCGCTCTGATGCGCGCCGCCGAGGAAGAGGCGCGGCGGCTCGGTCTTCCCAAGCTGCTGCTGCGCGTGCGCCAGTCGTTGCCAGCGAATTTCGCCTATTTCGAACGCCAAGGCTTCCGGCATAGCGGGGAGGGCGTCGATCCGGGCCGGCCGCCTTATTACGTCATGGAGCGCGCAGTGCTACCAATGCCACCGGAGTCGCTGTGGAACGGGCAAACCGGATGACGCACGGGCGCAACGGGCTTCTGAAAGTGCGACACGCAATTTACGAGGTGCTGGAGCAGGGGCTCGGCGGCAGTTCGCTCTCGGCCTTCATCACCCGCTTTCTGCTGCTGCTCATTCTCGTCAATCTCGTGTCGGTCGCGCTTGAGTCAGTGCCGTATTACGCGGTGCATTACGGCATCCTGTTCGATGCGATCGAGATCTTCTCGCTGCTCGTTTTCAGCGCCGAATATTTCCTGCGTCTGTGGACGGCGGTCGAGCACGGGCCCTACCGTCATCTGCGTCCCCTCCGGGCGCGGCTCAATTATGCGCTGAGCGGGCCGGGACTGGTCGACTTGGTCGCGGTCGCGCCGTTCTGGTTCGACATGCTGCTGCCGGACAGCCTGCGCATCTTCGTCGTGTTCCGGATCGTGCGCTTCCTCAAGATCGCACGCTATTCACCGGCGATGCGCGCGTTGCTCGAAGTGCTCTACCGCGAGCGCCGCGCGCTGTTCGGCTGCCTCATCATCTTGCTCGGCCTGTCGCTCGTCGCCGCGACCATGATGTATCTCGCCGAACGCAACGTGCAGCCCGAGAAGCTCGGCACCATTCCCGATGCGCTATGGTGGGCGATCGTGACGCTCGGCACGATCGGCTATGGCGACATCATTCCGATCACGGTGATCGGCAAGATGATCGCCACGGTGACGATCTTTCTCGGCCTCATCATGATCGCGCTGCCGGTCGGCATCATCGCCACCTCGTTTTCCGAGCAGATCCACCGCCGCGACTTCATCGTCACCTGGGGCATGATCGCGCGCGTCCCGTTGTTTGCCGAACTCGACGCCGCCGAGATTGCCGACGTGATGCAATTGTTACGCGCGCAGGTCGCGGAAGCCGGGCAGGTGGTGGTGCGGCGCGGCGACACTGCCCACTCGATGTATTTTATCGCGGCCGGCGAGGTTGAAGTCGATCTCGAGGGCCGCGGCGTGCGGCTCGGCGTCGGCCAGTTTTTCGGCGAGATGGCCGTGCTCAAGCATTCTCGCCGGTCGGCGACCGTCGTGGCGCTCACGCGCACCAGTCTGCTGCTGCTGGACGGCCAGGATCTCCACGCGCTAATGCAACGCGACCCGCGGGTCGCCAAGCGCATCAACGACGTCGTCGCCGAACGCGTCGCGCGCGAAGCTGTGACGCCGAAGGGCGACTTGATTACCGAAGAAATTCCGAAGAGTTAGGGAGTCATGGGCGAGTGCCAAAGACACCCGAATGAGGCTAGGCCGTACCGCGCTACCGTAATGTCGCTGGCATAAATCCATCGCAGTCGCGCATGACCATCGATAGTGTGGTTTTTGTGAGCATGGAGGAGGATTGCGATGAGTATTTTCGGGAAAATCATGTCGCGCCAATGTCGGACGTCGACGTCGCGGCGGTGCTGACCGCACTCGCGGAGGTAAATGCAGAAGCTTGCGGCCAACGGCGGCAAAGTGCCGGTCGAGCTTCACTGATCTCACATCTCGAACAGAACGGCGCGGTGATGGCGCGCCGTTTCTAGTGGCCGAAGGAGCGCGGCTTACGCCATCGCCTTCTTGAGGTTCTCGTCGATCTTGTCGAGAAAGCTGGTGGTGGTGAGCCACTTCTGGTCCGGCCCGATCAGGAGCGCGAGGTCCTTGGTCATGGAGCCGGCTTCGACGGTCTCGACGCAGACCTTCTCGAGCGTGGTCGAGAACTTGCCAAGCGCCGCGTTGTTGTCGAGCTTGGCGCGATGCGCGAGACCGCGGGTCCACGCAAAGATCGAGGCGATCGAGTTGGTCGAGGTCTGCTCGCCCTTCTGATGCTGGCGGTAGTGGCGCGTTACGGTGCCGTGCGCCGCTTCCGCCTCGACGGTCTTGCCATCCGGCGTCATCAGCACCGAGGTCATCAGGCCGAGCGAGCCGAAGCCCTGCGCGACGGTGTCCGACTGCACGTCGCCGTCGTAGTTCTTGCATGCCCAGACATAGCCGCCCGACCATTTGAGCGCCGCGGCGACCATGTCGTCGATCAGGCGGTGCTCGTAGGTGATCTTCTTCTCGGCGAACTTGGCCTTGAATTCCTTGTCGAACACCTCCTGGAACAGCTCCATGAAGCGGCCGTCATATTGCTTGAGGATGGTGTTCTTGGTCGAGAGATAGAGCGAATAGCCGCGGCCGAGCGCGTAGTTCATCGAGGCGCGGGCGAAATCGCGGATCGAGCCGTCGAGATTGTACATCGCCATCGTCACGCCCGACTCCGGCGCCTTGAATACTTCTTTCTCGATCACCTTGCCGTCGTCCCCGGTGAATTTGATCGAGATCGTGCCCTTGGTCGGGAACTTGAAATCGGTGGCGCGGTACTGGTCGCCATAAGCATGACGACCAATGATGATCGGCTTGGTCCAGCCCGGCACCAAGCGCGGCACGTTCTTGCAGATGATCGGCTCGCGGAAGATCGTGCCGCCGAGGATGTTGCGGATCGTGCCGTTCGGCGAGCGCCACATTTCCTTGAGGCCGAATTCCTTCACACGGCCTTCGTCCGGCGTGATGGTGGCGCATTTGACCGCGACGCCGACTTCCCGCGTCTTGTTGGCGGCGTCGATCGTGATCTGGTCGTTGGTCTCGTCGCGCTTCTGGACGCCGAGGTCGTAATAGAGAAGGTCGATGTCGAGATAGGGATGGATCAGCTTGTCCTTGATGAGCTGCCAGATGATACGGGTCATCTCGTCGCCGTCCATTTCGACGACCGGATTCGATACCTTGATTTTCGCCATTGCGGACAAGCCTTTGCGGACCGGAGTTATGAAAATGCCCGCCGGAGACACCCGCGAGCGCTGCCTTATGGCGTGGCGCGCCACTTCCCGCAAGGCCCCAGTCTGCGACTTTGTTCAGCAGACCGCTGCGGGTCTCGGCATGTGCGTGTAAGGTCGACGCGGGGGAGTCGTGCATGCGCAAGACCGGGCAATGAGCGAGGCGTTTTCCAACCGTCTTGAGAGGATCGGGTCAATCATCCCCATTCTCTTCGAACGCATGCCGTGGCTCGGCTGGGTGTTCTGGATCGCGTTTTGCGTCAACTCCTTGCTGCGCAATGATCCGCGACGGTTCGGCGCGACGTTCGATGTGTACATGGCGACCGCCCGGCATTTTTGGGCGCACGAGCCGATCTACGACCTCAACACGATCGGCGGCTATCTCTATTGGCCGAGCTTCCTGGTGTTGCTGCGGCCGCTGATTGCACTGGACGACACCACAGCAGCGTTGATTGGAATGGCGGTGTCCGCGGCGCTATTGAGCCTCGCCGCTTATGTCCTGGTGCGCTCGACATTTGCCGCCAGGACAACGCAGCAAGTGATTGGCGCCACCGGCGCCTTACTCCTGTGCAATATTCCGAGCGCATGGTTCAACCTCAAATATGTGCAAGGGCAGTCCATGATGACGGCCTGCATGATGCTTGCCGCCGCGGCGATGATGCGCGGCCGATGGAGAGGGGCTTCGTTCTGGCTGTTTCTCAGTATGGCGATCAAGCCGTTATCCATCGTCATGCTGCTGTTGAGCGCGGCGGTACGGCCGCGCATGCGGTTGTGGTGCGCCTGCGCGCTCCTCGCGGTTTTGGCTCTGCCATATCTGGTCGCGGATGCTGCTTACGTGACGAGCCAATACCAGGCTTGGGCGCAGAAAATGTCGAAGCTGACGGCCGTCAAGCCGATCGAATGGGAGATGCAGGCCGATTTCGCCTCGATGCTGGCGGCGGTCCATATTACACTTCCGCCGCTCGTATCCGTCGTGGTGCGAGCGCTGGGCGCGCTCGGCACGCTGGCGCTGGCATGGCGTATCGCGGCGACCCAGCCGCCGCGCGTCGTCGCGCTCGCCTTGCTGATCCTGAGCGCATGTTTCATCACGCTATTCGGCCCGCGTAACGAGACGATCTCATTTCTGGTTCTCAATCCCGCGTTGACGGTGCTTGCGTTCATTCTGATCGAACAGGATACGGCGGATCGGCGCGGCTGGATTTTGCTCGCCGCTGTTATCGTGTTGGGAGTCGAGGGCCCATATGCGGTGTTCACGGTGCTTAAACCCGCAATTGTATGCCTGATATTTGGGTGGCTGGTCTGGCTGACGGTGCAGCCGGCTCGCTGGCGCGACGCCATTCGGGTGAA
>JAFAQJ010000057.1 GCA_019246455.1 Pseudolabrys sp. | reverse complement strand
AAATGGGGCGACCTGTCGCAGCCTGCTCCATTCATTAGGCTCAAGGCGAAGTCACCGTAACCAGAACCGCCAGGTACTTCGTGTCGGGCCGTCTGAAATGTCTGAGCTGCATGCTGGCCGCGCTGGCCTATATAGGATTTGCCAGCGCGGCCTCGGCGCATGCCAGTCTGTTGTCGAGCGATCCTTTCGAGAACGCGGTCATTGAGAGTCAGCCGCGCCAGTTCACGCTTACGTTCAATGAATCAGTGACGCCGCTGTTTATGCGGCTGATCGACCCGCTCGGCAATGCGCTATCGACCTCGGCTTACCGTGTGTACGGCAATGCCGTGGTCTTCGATGTGCCGCGCCCTCTCGAGGAAGGCACGCATCTTTTGAGTTGGCGCGTCATTTCGGCAGACGGCCATCCGGTTGGCGGCACGATTACGTTTGCGGTCGGCAGACCGAGCCCGAGACCTCCGGAAATCGAAAGCGAAACCAGCCCGTCGATTCGCATTGCTATTCTCATCGCGCGCTTCGCGATCTTTGTGGGTCTTTTCGTGGGAAGCGGAGGCGCTTTCTTCCGAGCCTGGCTTCAGCCGGGAATGGCGGTAAACCGCACGGACAAGACCACGGTGGTCGCCGCGATTTCTACCGCGTTCCTAGCCACCTTTTTGTCGGTCGGCCTTCAGGGTGTGGATTCGCTTGCCGCTTCGAACCAGGCCCTCCTTCAACTGTCAATCTGGGCCGCAGGCGCACGGACGACATATGGAGTGGTGGCGCTTGCGGTCTTTCTCTCCCTGTTTTTGGGTTTGATTTCCCTGCGGCTGCACGGCGCAGCGGCACGAGCTCTCTCGCTGCTGTCCCTGCTTGGCGTCGGATTTAGTTTTGCATTGAGCGGCCATGCGGCAAGCGCCGCTCCGCGGTGGCTAACGGTGTCGGCGATATTTTTCCATGGCGCGGCGTTGGCTTTTTGGATCGGCGCGTTGGCTCCATTGGTGGCCGGGCTTCGCGATAGCGCGGCCGACATCACGCTTGCCCGATTTTCAAAACTTGTTCCCTTCTTTCTGGTGCCTCTGATTATCGGAGGGATCGCGCTCGCAATCGTGCAGGTCGAGCACGTCGATGCCCTTTGGAACACCGACTACGGACAAATATTGTCGCTAAAGCTCGGGCTGCTCGTCGTTCTATTCGGGCTTGCTGCGATTAATCGATGGAAACTCACGTCGAGTGTTTCGGCCGATGCATCGAGGAGATGGTTACGGCGAAGCATTGCCGCCGAGCTTGTGATTGTTTCTGCGATCCTCGGTGTCGTCTCGCTGTGGCGTTTCACGCCGCCACCAAGAGCGCTTGCCGCCGCACGCGACGCCAGTTTTTTCACGCATATCCATACCGGCAAGGCTATGGCCGACGTGACGATCACTCCAGCGCGAGCGGGCCCTGTCGAGATCGCTGTCGTCTTGAGGGCAGGCGACGAGACGCCGCTTCGTGCCATTGAAGTCACGGCCCAGTTGTCCAATCCGCAAAGCGGTATAGAACCCATCGCGCGCAACGCTTTCAGAACGCCGGACGACCAATGGCGGGTCACGGGCTTGACCTTGCCGGTGCCGGGAATTTGGACAATCGAATTGAAAGTCTTGCTGACAGAATTCGACCTGACATCGCTGCAGGCGCCGATCGTCATTGCGCGCTAATTGGTGCCGTTGAGTGCCCAGTCTGGCAAGCCAGTTTCGAAGTGGCGTTGATTTTCGCCGCGTTGATTGTGCCGGAACCAACCCCATCCGGTCCGGTTATTCCTGAGCGAGGGGCTGATAGGTGTACCATGTCAATTCGAGCATTCGTCGTTGCGTCATTGGCTGTAGCGGCGTGCGTTCCGGTATTCGCCAATGCCGCGCCGCAGAATAAAGAGCCGGGCGTCAGCGTCCTGAGCGGACAGGATTTCTCGGCGAGACGCCGCCACCATCGCTATTACGGCTACTATTCTCCCGGCTATGGCTATGGCAGTTACGCCGCGGATCCGGCGTGGCAAGCGCCGATCGCACGCCAGGGGCGGGCGATGGGACGCTGTGTCGTCGATGACGGTTACGGACGCTTTCATTTCTGCGATTGATTTGGCGCAGTCGCAGCGGCCGTCTCATCCTAGGCGAACCCCATTGCGCGGTCGCGTCACTCTCCTTTAGACCTTCCCGGTAGCCGGGGAGGCAAGGATGGCGAGCGACGCGCAGGGCACTATGGGCGGTGCAAAGGACGGTACTTGGGATCCGAGCCTGCGCTATCCCGATCCGCTCAT
>JAFAQJ010000064.1 GCA_019246455.1 Pseudolabrys sp. | reverse complement strand
CGGATTTTGGCCTCTCACGACGTTCCAATCGGCGCGACGCAAATCAGCGTCGCAGCGCTCAACGAGCGCTCGCGCGAGATTTTTCGTCAAATCGTCGAGAGCTACCTGACGACCGGCGAGCCGGTCGGCTCGCGCAATCTGTCCCGCATCCTGACGACGCCGCTATCGCCGGCGTCAGTGCGCAACGTGATGTCGGACCTCGAACAGCTCGGACTGATCTGGGCGCCGCACACCTCGGCGGGCCGTCTGCCGACCGAACTGGGGCTCCGGTTCTTCGTTGATGCGTTGATGCAGATCGGCGACGTCAATGAAACCGACCGGCGCAACATCGAGGCGCAACTCGCGGCTTCGGGGCACGACAAGTCAATCGAAGCGATTTTGACCGAAACCTCGCAGATGCTGTCCGGGTTGACACGTTCGGCTGGCGTTGTGCTCACGGCGAAGTCGAACGTGCGGCTCAAGCACATCGAATTCGTGCGGCTCGAACCTGAGCGGGCGCTGGTAGTTTTGGTCGCCGAAGACGGGCAAGTCGAAAATCGCGTCCTCAACGTGCCGGCGGGTGTGCCGACATCTTCGCTGGTCGAAGCCGCGAACTTCCTCAATGCGCGGATACGCGGCAAAACGCTCGCCGATTTGCGGGCCGAAATCGAGCGCGCCGTCGAACAGGACAGGGCGCAGCTCGATCAACTGACGCAGAAAGTCATCGCAACAGGGTTGGCGAGCTGGTCAGGGGGCGACAGTGACGACCGCAGGTTGATCGTTCGCGGCCACGCCAATCTGCTCGAAGATCTGAAAGCCGCCGAAGACCTCGAACGAGTGCGGCAACTATTCGACGCGCTGGAGACACAGCGAGGCGTCATCGATCTGCTGGCGCGCGCCGACCGTGCCGAAGGCGTGCGCATCTTCATTGGCTCGGAAAACAAGCTGTTCTCGCTCTCGGGCTCGTCCACCATCATCGCGCCCTATCGCGATGGCACCGGGAACATTGTGGGCGTGGTCGGCGTGATCGGGCCGACGCGGCTCAATTATGCGCGGGTGATTCCGATGGTCGATTACACAGCCAAGATGGTGAGCCGCTTGCTGACGGCTTGAGATCGCTTGATTTTTGCCGCCCAAGACCTGATATGCAGGGCGCAATCGAATGCCTTTGAGCGAAAAGCAGACGCATGAGCGATCAGAACGCCGACAACGATACCGTGGCAACGCAGGCTGACGAAAGCCAGCAGCCGGAAATGGTGCCGGCCGAGCAGGTGGCGGCTGCGCTCGCCGCTGCTGGCGATTTCAAGGACAAGCTGCTGCGCGCGCTGGCCGATATGGAGAACCTGCGCAAGCGTACCGAGCGCGAAGTTGCGGATGCGCGCGTTTACGGCATCACCGGCTTTGCCCGCGACGTCCTGCAGGTCGCCGACAACATGCATCGCGCGCTCGATTCAGTCGGACCGGAGTTACGGGCTTCGACCGATACCGGCGTCAAAGCGCTAATCGAGGGCCTCGAACTCACCGAGCGCGAGCTACTTAAGATTCTGGAAAAGAACGGCGTCAAGAAATTCTCGCCGCTCGGCGAGAAGTTCGATCCGAACCTGCATCAGGCGATGTACGAAGTGGCGGACGGCTCGGCCGCGCCCGGCACGGTCGCGCAAGTGATCCAGGCGGGCTATTCGATCGGCGATCGGATTTTGCGGCCGGCCATGGTTGCGGTCGCCAAGGCGTCACCGAAGTCTAGCGCGAACGACAACGGCTAAGCCCTATTGCCGCGGCTCGATGCCGTCGCGCACCGCGCGGAAGCGCGGATAAGCATTTGTCCAATCGTTCTTGTCGGCCCCGGCGACGACCGCCAGAAATCTGCCGCCGCCGAAGCGCAACCATTCGACCAGACGCATCTCAGCACCGGAAGGGTCTCTGGCCTCGGCCTGGATTTCAAAACCCGGCGTGCCCCGGATGCGCATCGGTTCGGCTGACAGCACAACGAGATCGCGGACGGGTATAGTGCGCAACAGATCTCGTGCAAAACGGTCGCGGTCTTCTGGTCGGTTCGGCACGTCTCCGCCAACCGAAACGAACAGGCGTGGCAGTGCATTGGGGCGTTGCGGATCGCCAAGGATGACGCCGGCTGGAGATATTTGGCCAATCTCGAAGCCGGCAAGGTCAGTAATGACAAAAGGCAGCAGCGAGAGGCGCTCATCGAGCGGCGGCGGACGAAACGAAACGCTGGCGAGAGCCTTACGAACGGCGTCTTCGGGGTAGGCCGCGGTTTGGTCTTCCGGCACTTGAATCGAAACAAGAGTTGCGAGGTCTGACACCGGCGCCGCGGCCGACGAGGCGAGTAAAAGCCATTTACGGTAAGTCACGCCGTTCGCAGTCAGCCGCACGGTGGCGAAAAAACCGATCCCGCTGGCGAAGGGAAAGCTTTCCCTTTTCAACACCGTCGCGTTATCGGCAAAAACCATCTGCTCGATCTGCGGATACAATTGCAGCGGCAGATCGAGAATGGTGATTGTAGCCTTGTGGTCCGGATCTTCGAACTGGCCGGTGGCCCGGTTGAGAGCCATGCCTGGAGGCGGCTCCAGACCGATCCGCATCCCAGGTGGAAAAACTACCTCGCCGTAGGCCGGCGTGGCGACGCAAAGCAACGCCACGAGCGCCAGGTTCCGGCCGACCGGATGCCATTTTTCGAGAACGGCTGAAATCACGGGGTTGAAGTAGCCCCGCTGTGGCGTTGGGACAATCCCGCTTGTTAACGATTTGGCTGCTCTGATGCGGCTTTAGCAGTCTTCGTGCGACTTGCAGCGTTTGGGGGGCCTCCTATATGACCAGCGACGCCGCAAGTCGCGGTAACAATGAGTGTTTAGGGGGTCGGATTCGGGGACCCGCAGATGACCTGCGGGACAGCTTCGGGCGCCAACGTGTTTTCGGACACTGGGCCCGTCCGGCCTGCCGCAGAAGAGAGGACTAAACATGGGCAAGGTCATCGGCATCGACCTCGGCACCACCAATTCCTGTGTCGCGGTGATGGAAGGCAAATCGCCGAAAGTCATCGAGAACGCCGAAGGCGCGCGTACCACGCCATCTATCGTAGCCTTCACCGACGACGGTGAACGGCTCGTCGGCCAGCCGGCCAAGCGCCAGGCGGTTACCAATCCGGAAAAGACCATCTTCGCCGTCAAACGCCTGATTGGGCGCCGCTACGACGACCCGATGGTCGAGAAAGACAAGAAGCTCGTGCCCTACAAGATCACCAAGGCGTCGAATGGCGATGCCTGGGTCGAGGAGGACGGTAAGACTTATTCCCCCTCGCAGATCTCGGCGTTCATCCTTCAGAAGATGAAGGAGACGGCCGAAGCGCATCTCGGACAGAAGGTCGAGCAGGCCGTCATCACCGTTCCAGCCTATTTCAACGACGCGCAGCGTCAGGCCACCAAGGACGCTGGCAAGATCGCCGGCCTCGAAGTGCTGCGTATCATCAACGAGCCGACGGCGGCGGCGCTTGCTTACGGTCTCGACAAGCAGAAACAGGGCACCATCGCGGTCTATGACCTCGGCGGCGGCACCTTCGATATTTCGGTGCTCGAAATCGGCGACGGCGTGTTCGAGGTGAAGTCGACCAACGGCGACACCTTCCTCGGCGGCGAAGACTTCGACATGCGTCTCGTCAACTATCTCGCCGACGAATTCCAGAAGGAGCAGGGCATCGACCTGCGTAAGGACAAGCTTGCGTTGCAGCGCCTGAAGGAAGCCGCCGAAAAGGCAAAGATCGAGCTGTCGTCGACGACGCAGACCGAGATCAACCTGCCGTTCATCACGGCGGATGCCGCCGGGCCGAAGCATCTGACGATGAAGCTCACCCGCGCCAAGTTCGAGGCGCTGGTCGATGACCTCATCCAGAAGACCGTGCAGCCGTGCAAGCAGGCGCTCAAGGACGCCGGCATCAGCGCGGCTGAGATCAACGAAGTCGTTCTGGTCGGTGGCATGAGCCGCATGCCGAAAGTGCAGGAAGTCGTGAAGCAGTTGTTCGGCAAGGAGCCGCACAAGGGCGTCAACCCCGACGAAGTCGTTGCGATCGGCGCCGCCATTCAGGCCGGCGTGTTGCAAGGCGACGTCAAGGACGTGCTGCTGCTGGACGTCACCCCGCTCTCGCTCGGCATCGAGACTTTGGGTGGCGTGTTCACCCGCATCATCGACCGCAATACGACGATTCCGACCAAGAAGTCGCAGGTGTTCTCGACCGCGGAAGACAATCAGAACGCGGTGACGATCCGCGTCTTCCAGGGCGAGCGCGAAATGGCTCAAGATAACAAGATGCTCGGCCAGTTCGACCTGGTCGGCATTCCTCCGGCGCCGCGCGGCGTGCCGCAGATCGAGGTCACCTTCGACATCGACGCGAACGGCATCGTCAACGTCAACGCCAAAGACAAGGCGACCAACAAAGAGCAGCAAATCCGCATCCAGGCGTCGGGCGGCCTGTCCGAAGCCGACATCGAGAAGATGGTCAAGGACGCGGAGGCCCATGCCGACGAGGACAAGAAGCGCAAGGCCGCGGTCGAAGCCAAGAACCACGGCGAAGCTTTGGTCCACGCCACCGAGAAGGCATTGGCCGAACACGGATCGAAAGTTGGCGAAGGCGAGCGCACCGCGATCGAGAACGCGATGGCGGACTTGAAGGAAGCGCTCAAGGGCGACAACGCCGAAGCGATCCAGGCTAAGACCAATGCGCTGGCGCAGGCTTCGATGAAGCTCGGCGAGGCGATGTACAAGCAACAGCAGGCCGGCGCTGAAGGCGCCGCGCCCGGTGCTGAAGGCGGCGAAAAGAAAGAGGACGTGGTCGACGCGGAATTCACCGAGGTCGACGACGACAAGAACAACAAGAAGTCCGCCTGACAAAGGTTTGTCAGCCGTGCTCATTCGAACTGTGAAATGAAATTCTCACCCCTGGAGACATCCGGGGGTGATTTTCTTGACGGGCATACGGGATCAAATGGCCAAGCGCTGCTATTACGAAACGCTTGAGGTCCAACGTACCGTCGATGACGGGGGTCTCAAGGCGGCGTTTCGCAAGCTCGCAATGAAGTGGCACCCGGATAAGAATCCGGGCGACCACACCTCCGAAGTGAAATTCAAGGAGATCAACGAGGCTTACGAGATCCTGAAAGATCCAGACAAGCGCGCGGCCTACGACCGGTTCGGTCATGCCGCGTTCGAGCATGGCGGTGTCGGCGGCGGCGCGCATGGCTTTGGCGCGGATTTCGCCTCGACCTTCTCGGACATCTTCGAAGACTTGTTCGGCATGACGGGGGGGCCGCGTCGCGGCGGCAGCCGTGGTTCAAGCCGGGAACGCGGCGCGGACCTGCGCTACAACATGGAGATCACCCTCGAGGAAGCTTATGAGGGCAAGACCGCCAATATCCGCATCCCGACGCCGGTGACCTGCGAGGTGTGCTCCGGCACCGGCGCCAAGGCCGGCACCAAGCCGAAAGTTTGTGCGACTTGCGGCGGCGTCGGAAAAATCCGACACGCCCAGGGCTTTTTCACGCTGGAGCGTACCTGCCCGGCCTGCCAGGGCCGCGGCCAGACCATCGAAGATCCGTGCCCGGATTGCGCCGGACAAGGCCGCGTCACGCGCGAGCGCACGTTATCGGTCAACATTCCGGCCGGCGTCGAGGATGGCACGCGCATTCGCCTCTCCGGCGAAGGCGAAGCGGGCGTGCGCGGCGGGCCCTCTGGCGACCTCTACATTTTTCTGTCCCTTGGTACGCACGCATTCTTCCAGCGCGACGGCGCCGATCTTTATTGCCGTGTACCGATCGCCATGACGACCGCGGCGCTCGGCGGCGATCTTGACGTCCCGACCATTGATGGCGGCAAGGCCAAGGTGAAAGTGCCGGCCGGCACGCAATCCGGCGGCCGTTTCCGCCTCGCGAGTAAAGGAATGCCGGTGCTGCGCGCGAAACAAACGGGTGACATGTACGTTCAAGTGACGGTGGAAACGCCGCAAAAGTTGAGCAAGAAACAGCGCGAGTTGCTGGCGGAATTCGAGAAGCTGTCGTCAGGGGAGAACCAGCCGGAATCGTCCGGGTTTTTGAACAAAGTCAAGGAATTCTGGGCGGGTTTCGGCTCTCATGGCAGCCAATCCAGCTGACGTCTTGACCTGAAAGCGATTGTGACGGCCTTATTACAGCCCGTGCGGCGGGGCGCGCCGCGTCTTTGGTAACGTACCCGAATGCCTTCCCAGTCCTTCGCGCGCGTGGCTAAAAAACCGCTCCGCCTCGACGACGATGTGCGTTTCATCCGCACCTGGCTCGAGAAACCGTTGGCGACCGGCGCCGTTATGCCGTCGAGCCGGGCGCTGGCCCGCACGATGGCGCGTTATGTCGATCCGGCCAGCAAAGGCCCTGTCATCGAACTCGGCCCTGGCACCGGACCGGTGACCGAGGCGCTGGTCGAGCGTGGCATCGACCCGAGCCGGCTGTTTCTCGTGGAATTCGATCCGATGTTTTGCCGGCTACTGCGTTCGCGTTATCCGGCGGCGACGGTGGTGCAGGGCGACGCGTATCGGCTGCGCCCCCTCCTCGAAAATATCGTGCGCGACAAGGCCGCAGCGGTCGTGTCTGGCCTGCCGCTCGTGACCAAGCCGCTACGCACGCGGCTGCGGCTCATCTCCGACGCGCTCGAACTGCTCGCGCCCAGTGCGCCTTTCGTGCAATTCACCTACGCGATGGTACCGCCGATTCCAAAGGCACTGTCGGGCATTGAGGCGAAAGCTTCGGAATTAATCTGGATGAACATTCCGCCGGCGCGGGTATGGGTCTATCGCGGCCGCTGATTTTTTCCGTCCCGTGTTATGGTGGCTGACGTTTCCTGGATGCCGCCGATGTCTGCAAAAATCCTGGTGATCCCTGGCTCGCTGCGCACCGGCTCGCATAATGCGCGGCTCGCGGCGCTCGCGGCCAAGGAATTGACGCTGCTCGATGCCGACGTCACCCGCATCTCACTCGCCGATTTCCCACTGCCGATCTATGACGCCGATCTTGAAGTTAAAACTGGCGTTCCGGCGAATGCCGCCAAGCTCAAGCAGATGATCGGCCAACACGCCGGCGTTTTCATCGCATGCCCTGAATACAACGCATCGGTGACGCCGGTCTTGAAGAACACGATCGACTGGGTATCGCGCGTGCGCGAAAAGGGTGAGCCGCCGCTGGCGGTTTTCAGGAACCGGGTGTTCGCGCTCGGCGCCGCATCGCCGATGATCTATGGCGGCATGCGCTCGATCATGGCGATGCGGCAGGTGCTTGAGGTCGGCTGCGGGGCGCTAGTCGTCCCGGAGTTCGTGGCGATTCCGCGCGCCGAACAGGCGTTCGACGAGAAGGACGAATTGATCGAGCCACGCGCGGCCGCGGCGTTGCGCACGATGCTCAATCGCCTGATCGAGATGGCGCGGTTGGTCGGCGTCAACGACGTGGCGATGGTGGGCGTATGACGCCGCGCGAGCGATTGATCGTAGCGCTCGATCTGCCGTCGGGCGCCGTGGCCGGTGTGATGGTCGCCAAGATTGGCGACGCGGCGACGTTCTACAAAGTCGGCTACCAGCTCGCCTTCGCCGACGGCCTGCCGTTCGTGCGCGGCCTTATCACGGCCGGCAAGCAAGTCTTCATCGATCTTAAGCTGCACGATATCGGCAACACAGTGGCGAAAGGCGTCGAGAGCGTCGCCAAGCTTGGCGCGACATTCCTGACGGTGCATGCCTATCCGCAAACCATGAAAGCAGCGACCGAAGCAGCGCGCGGATCGGGCCTGAAAATCCTCGCGGTTACGGTGCTGACGTCCTACGACGACAACGATCTTGCCACCGCGGGTTACCGGTGCGGCGTCAGCGAACTCGTCGCGATGCGCGCCAAGCAGGCGCGCGACCTCGGCATCGACGGTTTGGTGTGCTCGGCCGAAGAAGCGGCTGCGCTGCGAAAAATCGTAGGAAAAGACCTGGTGCTGGTGACGCCCGGCATTCGTCCAGCGGGCGCGGCCTCAGACGATCAGAAACGCATTATGACGCCGGAAAAGGCCATCGCCGCCGGCGCCGATTATCTGGTCGTCGGGCGTCCGGTGCTCGAGGCGGCCGATCCAAAGGCCGCTGCGCAAGCCATCGTCAACGAGATCGAACAGTCGAAATCGCGGGAGTGAAGAATGCCGAAGGGTTATTGGATCGGCCGCGTCGAGGTGCACAACGAGGAGGGCTATAAGCCCTATGCCGTGGCGAACGCCGGTATCTTCAAGAAATTCAGCGGTCGTTTCGTGGTCCGCGGCGGCAAGTTCGAAAATCCGGAAGGCACCGCGCGCAAGCGCAATGTGGTGATCGAATTTCCCGACTACGATACGGCGCTCGCTTGCTACCGCTCGCCGGAATATCAGGCCAACATCAAGGTGCGGCAGCCGCATTCCGTGGCCGATATCGTCATCATCGAGGGCTATGACGGGCCGCAGCCCTGAGCGCCCGCGCTTTCTTTAGCCGCCGCCGCCCGCTATACCGGCCCCGACAGGAGACCGGGTCATGTCCGAGATGCGGCTGATGGTGGCGGGTGCCGGTGGGCGCATGGGGCGTACGCTGGTCAAGGCCATTGCCGACAACAAGAACACGAAGCTTGCCGGCGCGCTGGAAGATGCGCGCTCCCCGCTGATCGGCTGGGATGCCGGCACGCTCGCGGGCCTTGGTGAAAATCACGTCAAGCTGACCGGCGATCCGGCGAAGATCATCGATCAGGTCGACGGCATTGTCGATTTCA
Organism: Pseudolabrys sp.; assembly: GCA_019246455.1. Taxonomy (GTDB): domain Bacteria; phylum Pseudomonadota; class Alphaproteobacteria; order Rhizobiales; family Xanthobacteraceae; genus Pseudolabrys. Next base: position 6,556 of record JAFAQJ010000064.1, on the reverse strand, counting down.
CGATCCCGGCAGCGACGGTGGCTTATGCTACGCTCGCCGCCAGGGCGAAGAAGGTCCACGTGATCGGCACGACCGGGTTGAGCGCCGAGGACGAAGCGAAGATCGCGGAGGCGGCGAAGACCGCTGTGATCGTCAAGTCCGGCAACATGAGTCTTGGTGTCAACCTGCTGGCAGCCTTGACGCGCCGCGTCGCCAAGACGCTCGATGCGGCCTTCGACATCGAAATTCTCGAGATGCATCACAATCAGAAGATCGACGCGCCGTCGGGTACGGCGTTGATGCTCGGCCGCATGGCAGCGGAGGGGCGCGCTGTCGCGCTCGATAAGCGCGCGGTGAAGAGCCGCGAAGGTCACACCGGCGCCCGCAAGGCCGGCGACATCGGCTTCGCCACGCTGCGCGGCGGCACCGTGGTCGGCGAGCATCACGTGATCTTCGCCGGCCCGGCCGAACGCATCGAACTCGCTCACAAGGCCGAAGACCGGATGATCTTCGCGTCCGGCGCGCTGCATGCGGCGTTGTGGGCGCGCAACCAGAAGCCCGGGCTTTATTCGATGACCGACGTTCTCGGCCTGAAGGATTTTTGATGACCGACCGCGTTCTCGTCCTCGTTCGCCACGGGCAGAGCGAATGGAATCTCAAGAACCTGTTCACCGGCTGGCGCGACGTCGATCTGACCGAGCAGGGCATCAAGGAAGCCAGGGCCGCCGGCGTGAAGCTCAAGGCACACGGCCTGACCTTCGATGTCGCTTTCACCTCGGCGCTCAAGCGCGCGCAACGCACGCTCGACCTGATGCTGGCCGAAATGGGCCAAACCAAAATTCCAGTCATCAAGGATCAGGCCCTCAACGAGCGCGACTACGGCGATCTTTCGGGCCTCAATAAGGACGATGCCCGCAAGAAATGGGGTGAAGAGCAGGTCCACATCTGGCGCCGATCCTACGACGTCGCCCCGCCGGGCGGTGAAAGCCTGAAAGACACCCTGGCGCGCACGCTGCCGTATTACGTCGAGCATATTTTGCCGCGCGTTTTGCGGGGTGAACGCGTGCTGGTCGCGGCGCATGGTAATTCGCTGCGTGCGCTGGTGATGGTGCTGGAAAAGCTGACGCCGGAGACGATCCTCAAGCGCGAAATCGCGACCGGCGCGCCGATCATCTACCGGCTCAATGCGGATTCGACCGTCGCTTCGCAGGTCGATCTCGCGGCGTGAGCGGACAGCCCGACATCGTCGTGCTCGATGCCGCCGCGGCCAAAGCCGCCATTCCTCAACTCGCGGAAGTTCTGGCCGACTGCGTGCAGGGCGGCGCCTCAGTCAATTTCATGTTGCCTTACCACGCAGGCGACGCGGCCAAATTCTTCGACAAAGCGGTGGCCTCGGTGATGCGGGGCGACACGATCCTGCTGGCGGCCAAAGTGGATGATCGCATCGTCGGCACGGTTCAACTCGGCCTCGACACGCCGCCCAACCAGCCGCATCGCGCGGAAGTAAAAAAGATGCTGGTCCATCGCTCCGCCCGCGACAAAGGCGTCGGTACGGCGTTGCTGGCGGCCGTGGAACAACAGGCGCGATCAAAGGGCCGCACGCTGCTAGTGCTCGATACTGCAAGTGACGCCGCGATGCGGCTCTACGAGCGCGGCGGATGGCAGAAGCTCGGCACCATTCCCGACTACGCGCTGTGGCCTGGCGGCGGTTTCTGCGATTCGACCTACTACTGGAAGAAACTTTAGGCCGCGACTCGGCCCGCTTCCCAGCCGAGGATCGCGCGCTTGCGCGTCAGGCCCCAGTGATAGCCGGTGAGATCGCCGGATTTTCCGATCACGCGGTGGCACGGCACGACGAAGCAGATCGGGTTCTTGCCGACCGCGAGCCCGACGGCGCGTGCGCCTTTCGGCGAGCCGACTTCTTCGGCCAATCCGGAATAGGTCTTGGCCATACCCATCGGGATATGGAGCAATTTCTCCCAGACCCGTACTTCGAAGTCAGTACCGATCATGATCACACGCAACGGCCGGTCCTTGCGCCACAGCTTCGGATCGAAGATGCGCTGCGCGGTTGCCGCGGTCGCAGTATTGTCCTCGACGTATTTTGCTTTCGGCCAGCGCGAGCGCATGTCGCGCAGCGCCGCCTTTTCCTTTCCGGCATCGGCCAACGCGAGGCCGCACAAGCCGCGCGCGGTCGTCAAGACGACAGCGGTGCCGAACGGACAAGGGTGCAGGCCGAAGGTGATGGTGAGGCCTTCGCCGCCCGCTTTCCATTCGCCGGGCGACATCGCTTCGTGCGTGACGAAGAGATCGTGTAGCCGTCCCGGTCCTGACAGGCCGACTTCGTAAGACGTGTCGAGCACGCTGGCCGACGAACGCAGCAGTTCGCGCGCCGAGTTCAACGTCAGCGCCTGAAGGAACGCTTTCGGCGTCAGGCCGCACCAGCGGCGGAACAGACGATGCAATTCGGTCGGCGTGACGCCGGCCGCTTCCGCGACGGTTTCGATTTCAGGTTGGGCGCGCCAGTTGCCCCGGATGTGGGCGATGGCGCGGCGCACCACGTCGTAATCGACGGAGGCGCTTTTGAGCGCGGCAGGAAACCGCGATACGGGCTGAACGATACGGGTCGGCATGCGGATGAGGGTGTGTTCTGCTGTCATTGTCATGACCGCGATTTAGGCCGCAAGACCCCGTTAAACCACCCGATTCCTGCCAAAGTCACGAAAATGGCGTCTGCGTGATGCCGCGTTTGGCCTTCCAGAGCGCCTGATTAAGCGCCTCGGCGAAGCCCTGTTTTTCCGCCGGCCCCAGGAAACTGGCGATCGTCAGGGTTTTGCCGCGCGATACCAGGAACAGCCGCTGGATGCCGAACTCTTCGATAGTCTCTTTTTCGAGCTGCACCCAGAGGGGATTGAGCACCCATTCGCGAGCAAAGCCGCGTGACGTGACCTTGCGCACCCTCAATTTCGTTGGCGTGACCACCACCTGCTCGTAAGCGCAGGCCGAGCGATAGTTGATGCGGAAGGCCCAATAGAGCAACAAAACGTCGAGGCCAAAGAAGCCGAAGATCGGCCAGGCACCGGCCAGGAGAAACACCATGCCGGCTGCGAAGCTGACGAATGTCACGAGACCCATCACTAGCAGGAAGCCGAGATGTGGCAGCGAGCGGTTCGGCGTGATGATCGCCGAGAAGATCGGCTCGAGTTCGTCGCTCGGATTGTCGAACGTCATCGTCCCAGTATAGCGTCGATCATGGCAAAAAGGTCCCGTCGCGCGGCAAAACCCGAGCCCAAAACCAAGCCCAAATTGGCGTCAAAGCACGTAAAAGTGAAAGGGCCAGACAAGCGGGCGAAGGCCGACCGCAAGGCCGCCGTCGGCAAGATCAAGCCGATGAGCGCCACCGAGATCGAAGAAGCGTTCCGCCGCTTCCGTGAAGCAACGCCCGAGCCCAAGACCGAGCTTCAATACAGCAATCCGTTCACGCTGCTGGTCGCGGTCGTGCTGTCGGCGCAGGCGACTGACGCCGGGGTCAACAAGGCGACGCCGGCTCTATTCGCTGCCGCCGACACGCCGGAGAAGATGGCCAAGCTCGGCGAAACGAAAATCCGGGATTACGTGAAAACGATCGGGCTCTATCGCACTAAGGCGAAAAACGTCGCGGCTCTGTCGAAGATGTTGGTCGAGCAACATGGCGGCCAAGTGCCGCGCGACCGCGAGGCGCTGCAGGCGCTGCCGGGGGTCGGCCGCAAGACCGCCAATGTCGTCCTCAACGTCGCGTTCGGCGAGGAAACGATGGCGGTGGATACCCACATTTTCCGGGTCTCCAATCGCACCGGTCTGGCCGAGGGCAAGGACCCGGCGGCGGTCGAGCAAAAGCTCGAACAGGTGGTGCCGGGGCCCTACCGCCGCCACGCCCATCACTGGCTGATCCTGCACGGCCGCTATGTTTGCGTGGCTCGCAAACCGCTGTGCGAAAAATGTATCATCAATGACCTGTGCCACTGGCCAGCTAAGTCTCTCGTCACTTGATGCTGGTCCAATAAAACGAAGTTCAGGGAGTGAGCGATGGAAGGGTCGACCATCGGAAAGCGCACGAGCAACAAGTCTATCGATCAGAGCGACCCGAAGGTTATTTTCGGGAAGGCGGGACTGCCGACCAAGGGTGCCGCCGCGTGGATGAAGTTTCGCTTCAGTGGGGATTATAAGAGAGACAAGAGGCTCGCTGATAAGTTCTGGCGCGAGGGCGCATCCTATTTCGCCAAGCTGCCAAAGAAATCAAAGCGTAATCTTGCCCAGCAAATTGCAGCCGGAATTATTCAGCGGCACGCGCGCGGCGCGCGAGAAAATTTTCTGAAGCACCACGCCGATAAGGTCTACCGCAAGCTGACCAAAAATCACGATTATTTCCTGCGCGTTGACGAACTTTGTTACGCCGCTGCGAAGCTGGTGCCGGGCTTGGTGCCAACAAAGAAGCAGGTGAATGCCGAATCCGAGCTGATGCAATCGGAGAAGGACGGCACGGAAGTCGACCAAGGCATTTTTCTGTCGCACGTACTCGCTGATCAAGCGAATGGCCTCCATCTGTGCGCAGCGATGCTTCGCATGAAAATGGAAGCGGTCGAACGAATGGCAAAGTTCGTTGTGGACGGTGTTGCCGACTTCGGCCCTGCCAAGGTTGAACGCAGGGGCAAGGCCGCCATCCTGACGATCAACAATTCGCGCTTCCTCAACGCCGAGGACGACGACACGCTCGCCGATACCGAGACGGCGGCCGATATGGCGATTCGAGACCCCCTGTCCGAGATTTGCGTGCTACGCGGCGGTCCTGTGGACCACCCGCGTTACAGGGCCCGCAGCATTTTTTCGGCGGGGATAAACCTGACGCACCTGTACAAAGGCAAGATCCCGTTCCTTTGGTACATTCTGCGCGACATGGGAGTCGTGAATAAGATGTATCGCGGCATCGAGGTCGGCGATCCTGATGAGATGCGAGGCGGCACGGAGGAGAAGACGTGGGTGGCGCAGCTCGAAACCTTCGCGATTGGCGGTGGCTGCCAGTATCTGCTGGCGATGGATTATGTTGTCGCCGGCGCTGACGCTTACATGACGCTGCCCGCGCGCAAGGAGGGCATCATTCCTGGTGCTGCGAATTTGCGGCTGACCCGGTTTGTCGGCGCGCGCGCCGCGCGGCAGGCAATTTTGATGGGTCGGCGCTTCGATTGCGACACACCGGAAGGCCGCATGATTTGCGATGTTGTGGTGCCACCTGGGGAGGTCGAAGCCGCGACCATGAGAGTGTGCGAGGACTTCACGTCATCCGGCGTCGTCGGCGCGGCGTCGAATCGCCGCGCCTTCCGGGTCGGTGAGGAATCGCTCGACGATTTCCGCCGCTACATGGCGGTCTATTGCCGTGAGCAGGCCTATTGTCATTTCTCGCCGGCACTGATCGCGAATCTCGAAAAGCACTGGAACGCCGCGAACCGGAAGATTTAGGAGCGGGTGAATAATGCCGTCACTTAAGCTCAAAGGTGTCGACCTGACGCCGCGCAAAGCGGATTTCGATCCGATTGAGACCGCCTCGCGCGACGAGATTTCGGCGCTGCAGCTCAAGCGGCTCAAAGCTACGTTGGCGCAAGTCTACAATAATGTGCCGCACTACAAGCAGTCGTTCGACAAGGCGGGCGTGCATCCCGACGATCTCAGGACGCTGGCTGATCTGCGCAAATTCCCGTTCACCACCAAGACTGAGCTGCGCGACAATTATCCGTTCGGGCTATTCGCGGTGCCACGCGAGCAATGCCTGCGCATCCATGCGTCATCCGGCACGACGGGTAAGCCGACCGTCGTTGGCTATACGCGCGGCGACATCGAGACCTGGGCGTCGCTGATCGCACGCTCGATGCGGGCCGCGGGCTGCCGGCCCGGCATGCTGGCGCAGAACTCTTACGGCTATGGTCTGTTCACCGGAGGTCTTGGTTTTCACCACGGCGCCGAAAAGCTTGGACTGACGGTTGTGCCGGTGTCGGGTGGCATGACCGAGCGGCAGGTCAAGCTGATTGGCGATTTCAAGCCCGATATCATTTTCGTAACGCCGAGCTATCTGCTGGCGATTCTCGACGAGTTTCGCGCGCAGGGCATCGATCCGCGCCAGTCCTCGCTCAAGATCGCGATGTGCGGCGCCGAGCCCTGGACCAATGCGATGCGCGAGGAGATCGAAGACGCCTTCGATATGCACGCGATCGACAATTACGGCCTGTCCGAAGTGATCGGGCCAGGCGTGTCGTGCGAAACCATCGAGACAAAAGATGGTTGTGTCATCTGGGAGGATCATTTCTATCCCGAGGTGATCGACCCCGTGACCGGCGCGGTGTTGCCTGATGGTGAGAAGGGTGAACTCGTCTTCACGTCACTGACCAAGGAAGCGTTTCCGGTCATTCGTTACCGGACGCGCGACCTGACGCGGCTGCTGCCCGGCACGGCGCGGCCCGCCATGCGGCGGATGGAGAAGGTGACCGGGCGTTCCGACGACATGATCATCCTGCGCGGGGTGAATTTATTCCCGACCCAGATCGAAGAA
>JAFAQJ010000062.1 GCA_019246455.1 Pseudolabrys sp. | reverse complement strand
GCCATCACGTCGGTCGGCCCGGCCGCGGCGAACGGCACGACGATGCGCACGGTGCGCGAGGGATACTTGTCTTGGGGGTACGCGGCCGTCGTGGCCAGTGCGAGCGCGAGTGCCGCCAGCGCGCGTAAAGCCTTCATCACACCCTCTCGAATTGTTGTTTGCGCGCATGCTAAGCGGCGGTGACGGACCACGCCAGCGGGAGTCCGGGGTCTTGCATCGGCGTGGTTATGAGGCTTCTATCGCGCGCCGAGCGAGAGAACGGCAAAGGTTCGTTTGGAATGACGAAACAATATCCGGTGACACACACCGACGCCGAGTGGCGCAAGATCTTGTCACCCGAGCAATATGCGATCATGCGCGACCACGGCACCGAGATGCCGGGAAGTTGCGCGCTGCTCTATGAAAAGCGCCACGGCACGTTCTCGTGCGCCGCGTGCGGGCAGCCGCTGTTTATCTCCAAGAAGAAATTCGAGAGCGGCACCGGCTGGCCGAGTTTCAATGACCCGGTGCCGGGCTCGGTCGAAACCGAAACTGACAGTAGCCACGGCATGGTGCGCACCGAAGTGCATTGCGCCAATTGCGGCAGTCACCTCGGTCACGTTTTTCCGGACGGCCCGCCACCGACGCACCAGCGCTATTGCATCAACGGCGTGGCGCTGAATTTCAAGCCGGAATAAATTTTGATGCTCGGTCATAACGCCAAGCGCACCGGCGCCGAGGTGCTGGCCGAGATGCTAGCCGGCTACGGCGTGACGCACGTCTTCATGGTGCCGGCGGTATTGCGCCGGACCTTCGCCGAGATGGAGCGCCGTACCAAGATTGCGCGCATTCACACCCACGGCGAGAAATCGGCGGCCTACATGGCGGACGGCTATGCGCGCGCGTCAGGGAAGCCCGGCGTGTGCATGGCGCAGGTGATCGGTGCGCTCAACCTCGCGGCCGGTTTGCGCGACGCGTGGCTCGCGCATTCGCCGGTCATCGCTATGACCGGCGGCCGCGATCCGAAGACCAAGTTCCGCAAGGTCTACCAGGAAATCGACGATGTGCCGGCGTTCGAGCCGGTGACCAAAATGAACGTCACGATCGACGACGTATCGCGCATTCCGGACATGGTCCGTCAGGCGTTCCGCACCGCGACATCGGGGACGCCGGGGCCCGTGCATCTGCAATTCCGCGGCAACGAGGGGCAGGTCGACCTTGACGAGGCCGAAATGGAGACGCTGGTCGAGGAGCAGTTCGCTCGGGTGCCGCCATTTCGTCCGGAGCCGGAAGCGCAGCACGTCAAACGTGCGCTCGACATTCTCCAACAGGCTGAACGGCCCGTGATCGTCGCGGGTGGCGGCGTGCGCGCTTCGGGCGCCGCCCGCGAACTCGTTGCGCTGGCCGAGGCTTTGCAGATACCGGTCGCGACTTCGCTCAACGGCAAGGACGTCATTGCCGGTATTCACCCATTGTCGGTCGGCGTGGTCGGTTCCTATTCCCGCGAAAGCGCCAATCGCTGCGTCGCGGCCGCCGATCTCGTTTGCTTCATTGGCACCGAAACCGGGGGCATGACCACGCATTTCTGGGCAGTGCCGAAGGTTGGCGTCGATGCCATCCAGATCGACATCGAGCCGGAGGCGCTCGGCCGCAATTATCCGCTCAAGGCGAGCGTTCTCGGCGATGCGCGCGTCGTGCTCACCAAGATGCTGGGGCAGATCGACAAGCAGAGCGCGGCGAAGCGCGCCAAATGGATCGAGCAAGTTGCGGCGTACCGCGCCGAGTGGATCGCCAAATACAAGCCGATGCTGGAATCGGACGTTGTGCCGATGAACCCCGCGCGCATTTGCTGTGAGCTGACGCAACACATGCCGGACGACGCAATTGTCGCGGTCGATACGGGGCACGCGGGCATGTGGATGGGCGGCATGTACGACCTGCGCAAGCCGAGCCAGAGTTACATCCGCAGCGCCGGCCATCTCGGCTGGGCATTCCCTGCCGGTATGGGGGCGAAAGCCGCCTGCCCGGAGCGGCCAGTCGTGGTGTTCACCGGCGACGCCGGTTTTTGGTACCACATCGGCGAGATCGAGACGGCGGTGCGCTGGAAGCTCAACACCGTTACGGTCGTCAACAACAACGGCGGCGGCAATCAGTTGAAGCGCGGCTTCGACCGCGCGTATGGCGGCGAACAGACCGCGCAGGCGCGGGAGCTGTGGACTTATAACCCGATGAATTTCGCCAGGCTTGCCGAGGATATCGGCGCCCTCGGCATTCGGGTCGAGCGGCCTGACGATTTTGCGCCGGCGCTGCGCCAAGCGCTCGATGCCGGACGCCCGGCTGTCATCGACGTCGTCACCGATATCGAAGCGCTCGCGCCGGTTGCCGTGAGCGGGTAAACAAGTCTGCTAAACGCTGTGGGGATCGGGTTCCCGGCCAGCATCGAAAAATTGACGTAAACTCGTCTACGACTTGCGAGTTCTGCTCGCTCGGACAGCCGACCTATGGAAAACTGCCGCCGTTAAGCCGGGGCGCAGGACACGAAACGAAATGACGACCGCGCGCAGCCAAGCCATTCGCTTGCTCAAGTTGATGCTCGTCGCCTCGGTGGTCCTGCCCGTCATCCTTTTCATTTTTGCCGCGACTGTAAGCTATCGTAATTTTCACGATATCGCCGACGAACGTATCGAGCGCTCGGTCGATATCCTGCACGAACACGCGCTCAAGGTGTTCCAGACCGTCGAACTGACCTTTGGTCAGGTAAACGAGATCGTCCGCGGTATGTCGGACGACGACATTCGGGCTAATGAGCAGCGGCTGTACGAACGCTTGAAATCAGTAATTCACGATCTTCCGCAAATCCAGAGCGTTGCGATTCTCGATCGTACTGGACATCCGATCGTTTCGGGAAGCTTCTATCCGGTACCCCACGACGTCGATTTGTCCGACCGCGAATATTTCAAAGCACTGGCTAACGGCGAACGCGGAACATTCATCGGTTCGGTAATCGAACCTCGGTTACCCGGGATCAGCGCGCCAGCGATTTTCCCGGTCAGTCGAGCGCGCCGCGCAGCGGGCGGCGGATTCGACGGCGTCATTTCAGTGGCCGTGCTGCCGAGCTATTTCGAGACCTTTTATGCGCGCATGGGCCAGTCAGCCGGCAGCTACTACGCTATTGCGCGTGAGGACGGAGCATTTTTGGCGCGATATCCCGTTCCCGCGGATAGGAGTGCCAAGCTCGGCCCAGATAGCGCGTTGCGCCGGGATATTGAGCGTGGCCTCAATCGCTCGACTTACACGGTACAAGCCCAGCTCGATCAAATCGACCGCCGGATTGGCTATCGAAAACTCGCCGACTTCCCGGTCTATGTGCTTGCGGGCGTCGAGCTTTCAGCGGTCGAGGCCGACTGGCTGCGCTACATGACGAGCCACTTGGTGTTCGGCATACCGGCGACCGCCTTTCTATTCGGCATCATCTATCTCGCCTTGCGTAGGACAGAACGGCTCTACAAAGAGGCCGATCGTCGCGAGACCGCCGAGGCGGCGTTGCGTCAGTCGCAACGTTTAGAGGCCATCGGTCAATTGACCGGCGGCGTCGCGCACGACTTCAACAACCTGTTGATGGTGATCGGCGGCAGCGTGCAACGCCTGCGCCAGCTCAGCAGCGATCCCAAAGCGACGCGGCTGTATGACATGATTACGACCGCGACCCAACGCGGCGAAAGCTTGACGCGGCAATTATTGGCTTATTCGCGTCAGCAGACTCTGGCACCGCAGGTGATCGACCTGACGCAGCGGGTGCCGCAAATTCGTGATCTGTTGACGCGCTCGCTGCGCGGTGACATCGAGATCGAAGTCGAGGTGCCGCGCGAACAATGCGCGGTGAAAGTCGATCCGAGCGAGCTTGAGCTCGCTATGCTCAACCTCGCCGTCAATGCGCAGGATGCGATGCCGCAAGGGGGCAAACTGTCGCTTCGCATCAAGCCGGTGACCCTCAAGGGCGAGGCCTCGGAGGAAGGATTGAGCGGCGAATTCGTCGCGATCCGCGTTACCGATACGGGTACCGGCATCGCACCGGACGTACTACCGCGAATCTTCGAGCCGTTCTTCACCACCAAAGAAGTCGGCAAGGGAACCGGTCTCGGCCTGAGTCAGGTCTACGGCTTCACGAAACAATCCGGTGGCGCCGCGACGGTCAACAGTGGAGAAGGGCGGGGAACGACGATTACGCTGTTCCTGCCACGCACCCATGAGGAGCTTGCTGTAGCCGCCGGCGACGAGAAGGTCGCCTCGTATGCTGGTGCGACCGGCTCGGTGCTGGTGGTCGAGGATAACCCGGACGTGGCGGAAGTCGGCTCCGCCTATCTGAGGCAGCTCGGCTATCGGGTGCGCAGCGTCACCAATGCTCGCGCAGCGCTCGACGCACTCAAGGAAGACGGCGACATCGATCTGGTATTTTCGGACATTCTGATGCCAGGTGGCATGAATGGCTTGGACCTCGCTCGCGAAATCCGCCGGCGTTTCCCGAACATGCCGATCTTGCTGACGACGGGATACAGTGCCAGCGCGCAGGACGCGGTGCGCCAGAACGTCGTGGTGTTGCCGAAGCCTTACAACATCGGGGCGCTTGATCGCGCGATTGGGGAAGCGCTGGCGCGCAAGGAGGCCGGCGGACAAAAAACGCCCGCCGCGGCGAAATAAGACGCCGGATCAGGCCTCGCCGATTTCCCGCAGCACTTCCTGGGTATGTTCGCCAAGCAGCGGGGCCGGCTTCTCGGACGCCGCGCGCCAACCGTCGATGACAATCGGCGTGCGCACGCCGGGGATCGTGCCGCCCTTAGCGGCCTTGCTCGGCAGATCAAGCTTCATGCCGCGATGTTTCACCTGCGGGTCGGCGAACACCTGATCTAGGTTATTGATTGGTCCGGCCGGCACTTTCACAGCCTCAAGCTTGGCGAGCAGGTCGTCGCGATTCAGTTTTTTTGTGAGTGCCGTGAGCTTATCCACCAGCTCGCCGCGATGGGCGAGGCGGCCCACATTATCTTTGTATTTTGGATCCGTGCCGAGCTCGGGAGCACCGACGACTTTGCAGAAATCCTGATATTGCCGGTCGTTTCCGGTGGCGACGATCAAGAATCCGTCGGCCGCCGGAAATTCCTGGTACGGCACGATGTTGGCGTGTGCGTTACCGAGCCGCTCCGGCACTTTGTTGGACACGAGATAATTCAACACCATGTTGGCCAGCACGCCGACGGTGGAATCGACCAATGCGGTGTCGACATAGGCGCCTTTGCCGGTCTTGTGACGCTGCTCGAGCGCCGAGAGGATGCCGATCACCGAATAAACACCGGTAAAAATATCTGAAACGGCAACGCCGACCCGGGTCGGTGGGCCGTCTTTCATGCCGGTCAGTGCCATCATGCCGCCCATACCTTGCGCCATCAGGTCATAGCCCGCGCGCGAGGCATAGGGGCCGTCCTGACCGAATCCGGTGACCGAGCAATAGATCAAGCGAGGACAATCGGGTGCGAGACTCTTGTAGTCGAGCCCGAACTTGGCGAGGCCGCCGACCTTGAAATTCTCGATCAGGATGTCGGACTTCTGCGCAAGCTTCTTGACGAGCCGTTTGCCCTCATCAGTTTCGAAATCGAGTTCGATCGAGCGCTTGCCGCGGTTCGCCGAATGAAAATAGGCCGAGCCGATATGCTTGCCGTCGGTGCCTTCCACAAAAGGCGGGCCCCAGCCGCGGGTATCGTCGCCCGTGCCCTTGCGCTCGACCTTGATCACATCGGCGCCGAGATCGGCGAGGATCTGCCCCGCCCAAGGTCCAGCCAGGATGCGGGCAAGTTCGAGCACGCGTAATCCCGTCAATGGCTTCGGCATTCGTCGTTTCCTCTTGATCCGCGCGGCTCCGCGCCGCAGCAATTTCCGCCGCACAAAGGAGGTCAGTTGTGTGGCTTGCGTGTGAAAATTTGTCTAGACTTGACGAGTGGATGACCCCGGGGGCGCGCCCGGTAACAGAAAATAACGTGGGAGGATTTGATGACGGTCAACAGCCGCCATGTTCTTATGGGGGCGGTGGCAGCGCCGGCTGTGATTGCGTATTCGCAGCTCGGCTCGGCGGCTCCTGGCCAAACCTTGAAGATCTCGCACCAGTTCCCGGGCGGGACCATCGACCAGGGCGATTTCCGCGACCGGTTGTGCCGCATTTTTGCGCGCGAACTCGAGGC
>JAFAQJ010000022.1 GCA_019246455.1 Pseudolabrys sp. | reverse complement strand
ACGGCGTGCAGCGGTGCCAAATCAACTCCGCTGCCGTCATCGGGCAGGCCCGCACTGTTGACGGCTCTGCTGCGCTTGCGCTTTGAACTCATCTTTCGGCAACGCAGTGGGCGATTTCCGTCAGTGCTTGCTCTGGAAACGGAACGGGCGTTGATCTCCAGCACATACCCGTCGGCCCGTCGTTACCCCGCGCGCTAGGCATAAAATCCGCCTCCGAAATCACCGACAAGTCCACGCGGGTGGATGTCCAGCGAATTTGCAGGTGTGCTGCTGAATCAAGCGTTTGCCCAAAAATCGGGCAAGCGGCCACTTGCGGTGGCGGACTGATGGAAGAATGCCCGTAATGACTGCGCAAAGTGATGGCACGGCCATTGCAAATCGCTCCGCTGAAGTGAGCCGGATCTAGCCCGGCCAGAACAGAGGGGCGTGTGCCATGTCAACTTTCGACAATCCGTTCGATCCGAATTCGCGACTTAATTCGTCGGGTTGCGCCTGCGGCCGCCACGCTGATCAGGACACGCACGACCGCGACGTGGCGACGCAGCTTCGGTGTGCGCCGGCTGAAAATGAAGAGCGGCGTTACGAAGATGTCGTCGCGTCGACCGTGTTGCGCGCAATGTTCCCGCGAGATGCGGCGCGCCGGGCGTTCTTGAAATCAATTGGCGCGGCTACCGCGCTGGGCGCAATTTCCCAGTTCTTCCCCATTAAAACCGCCACTGAAGTTTTTGCCGCGACCGGTCCTATCGAAAAGACCGACCTGAAGGTCGGCTTTATTCCGATTACCTGCGCGACACCGATCATCATGGCGAAGCCGATGGGGTTCTACGAAAAGCACGGCCTCAATGTCGAAGTGATCAAAACGGCCGGCTGGGCAGTAATACGCGACAAGACGCTCAACAAAGAATACGACGCCGCGCATATGCTTTCGCCTATGCCGCTCGCAATCACGATGGGCGTCGGATCAAATGCGATCCCGTATACGATGCCGGCCGTCGAAAACATCAACGGTCAAGCGATCACGCTTTCGATTAAGCATAAGGACAAGCGCGATCCGAAAGACTGGAAGGGCTTCAAGTTCGCTGTGCCATTCGATTATTCGATGCACAACTATCTCCTGCGCTATTACTTGGCCGAACACGGTATCGATCCCGACGTCGACGTCCAGATCCGCGCTGTGCCGCCGCCGGAAATGGTTGCCAATTTGCGTGCGGACAATATCGACGGCTTTCTTGCGCCCGATCCGGTGAACCAGCGTGCAGTTTATGACGGCGTCGGTTTCATCCACATACTGTCAAAGGAAATCTGGGACCGACATCCCTGTTGCGCGTTTGCGGCATCGAAGGAATTCGTTACAGGTTCGCCGAATACGTACGCGGCGCTGCTCAAGTCGATCATCGACGCCACGGCATTTGCGCATAAGCCGGAAAACCGCAAGCAGATCGCCGAGGCGATAGCACCAGCCAACTATCTCAATCAGCCTGTGACGGTCGTCGAGCAGGTTTTGACGGGCACCTACGCCGACGGTCTTGGCAATGTGAAAACCGATCCAAACCGTATCGATTTTGATCCATTTCCGTGGCAGTCGTTCGCGGTCTGGATCATGACGCAGATGAAGCGCTGGGGTCAGATCAAAGGCGATGTCGACTACAACAAGGTTGCCGGCGAGGTATTTCTGGCGACGGATACTTCAAAGCTCATGGCTGAAGCCGGTCTCAGCCCGCCGACCGCCACGTCGAAAACATTTGTGGTGATGGGTAAGACTTTCGATCCATCAAAGCCGGACGAATATCTCGCAAGCTTCAAGATCAAGAAGTCGGCCTAAAGGAGCCTCGCCGGGGGACCTGATGTCGATGTCGCTGACTTGGCGTGCGGCGGTCGTTTCCGTCGCACTGTTCGTGGCCTTCCTGACGACGTGGCACCTCGCTACGCGCGGTACTGGCGCCACGCAGCAGATGTCGCCTGAATACGCTAAACTGATGGGGCTTACTGCCACGCAAGGCAAATCGGCGATGCCCGGCCCGCTCGATGTCGGCGCAAAGCTATGGGAACACCTGCGACGGCCGTTCTACGACAATGGACCGAATGACAAAGGGCTTGGAATTCAGCTCGCATGGTCGTTACTGCGAGTTCTAACCGGCTATTTGTTGGCGGTCGCAACCGCCATCCCGATTGGTTTCCTGATCGGGATGTCGCCGCTGATGAGTCGCGCACTTGACCCGTTCATTCAGGTGCTCAAGCCGATTTCACCGCTCGCTTGGATGCCGCTTGCTCTTTATACGATCAAGGATTCCAGCATCTCGGCGGTGTTTGTAATTTTCATCTGCTCGTTGTGGCCGATGCTCATCAATACAGCATTCGGAGTCGCTTCGGTGCGGCGAGAGTGGCTCAATGTTGCCAAGACGCTCGAAGTCGGCACCTTGCGCCGTGCGTTTACGATCATTCTACCGGCGGCTGCGCCGACGATCGTAACGGGCATGCGCATTTCGATTGGCATCGCTTGGCTTGTCATTGTTGCAGCCGAGATGCTCGTTGGAGGGACCGGCATCGGTTACTTCGTCTGGAACGAATGGAATAATTTATCGATCACGAATGTGATTATTGCGATTGTGGTGATTGGCGTGGTCGGCATGGTGCTCGACCAGGCGCTGGCGCGCGTCGGGCGCCTCGTGACGTTCCCCGAGTAGCAGCCAATGCCGGACGACAAATTCATCTCGCTTGAGGGCATCGCCCGCCGCTACCCGGCGAAGGCCGGCACCACGACCGTGTTCGAAAACCTATGGCTGACGATGCCGCGCGGACAATTCACGTGCATCATCGGGCATTCCGGCTGCGGCAAGACCACGGTTCTCAACATACTTGCCGGGCTCGACCAGCCCTCCGAAGGCACGGTGATTGTCGACGGCGAGGCGATCGACGGCCCCTCGCTCGACCGCGCCGTGATCTTCCAGTCGCATGCGCTGTTGCCATGGCGCACGGTGATGGGCAACGTCGCCTATGCGGTGTCGTCGAAATGGCGCAACTGGCGCCAAGAGGAGGTGCGCGCGCAGGCCCAGAAATTCATCGACCTCGTCGGCCTGACCGGCAACGAGGGCAAACGCCCGGCCGAATTGTCCGGTGGCATGAAGCAGCGCGTCGGCATTGCCCGCGCGCTCTCGATCGCGCCGAAGATGATGCTGATGGACGAACCATTTTCGGCGCTCGATGCCTTGACCCGCGGCACGCTGCAGGACGAGATGCGCCGCATCTGTCTCGAGACGGGACAGACCACCTTCATGATCTCGCACGACGTCGACGAGGCGATCTATCTCGCCGACCGCATTGTTTTGATGACCAACGGGCCGAACGCGGTGATAGCCGAGATCGTCGAGAACCCGCTGCCGGCCGAACGCGCGCGCGCCGACCTGCACAAGCACGCGCATTATTATCCGCTGCGCAACCACATCCTCGATTTCCTGGTGACGAGGAGCCGCACTTTCACCGCGCTGACGCCGAGCCATGACACCCGCGCCGTGCCGGTGGTGAAGCCTGCTCCGCCGTCCCCGAAGCTCGCGGTCCATTCGAACTGAACCCTTTCATCACGACAACGCTGGGAGAAAGCGTCATGAAACGATCCGACCTCACCGAGAAGCTACTCGACATCAAGCGCGAGAAGGGCTGGAGCTGGAAGTACATCTGCGCCGAGATCGGGGGCATGGCGCCCGTGATGGTGATCGGCGCTGCTCTCGGCCAGCACAAGATGACGAAGCCTATGGCCGCGGCCGCGGCCAAATTGTTTGGCCTGTCGAAGGCCGAGGAGAAGCTGCTCAACGAGGTCCCCATGCGCGGCGAGGGCGTGACGATGCCGCCCACCGACCCGCTGATCTATCGCTTCTACGAGCTGGTGATGGTGAATGGCCCGGCGTGGAAGGCGCTGATCGAGGAGGAGTTTGGCGACGGCATCATGTCGGCGATCGACTTCGACATGACGATCGAGCGGCTGCCCGATCCCAAGGGCGACCGCGTGAAAATCACAA
>JAFAQJ010000418.1 GCA_019246455.1 Pseudolabrys sp. | reverse complement strand
TCGCGGCGAGGCCGAACGCCTCGGCATCCGTATCGAACCGCCGTCGATCAACCGTTCGAGCGTCACCTTCGAGGTCGGCGAGAATACGATCTTTTATGCGCTCGCGGCGCTCAAGGGCGTCGGCGCGCAGGCGGTCGACTCGATTGTCGAGGCACGCGGCGCTGGTGGTAATTTCACGGACCTCGCCGACTTTGCCTCGCGCATCAATCCGCGCGCCGTCAACAAGCGGGTGTTGGAGAGTCTCGCCGCGGCCGGCGCGTTCGACGCGTTCGAGCAAAATCGCGCGCGCGTGTTCGCCGCGATGGACGCCGTGCTCGCGCGTTCGCAACGCGCCCATGAGACGCAATCGGTAGGGCAGAGCGAATTGTTCGGCGGCGGTCCCGTGCGCGAGCAGATTCCGTTGCCGCAGATCGAGCCGTGGCTCCCGGCCGAGCGGCTGCGCCGCGAATACGAAGCGGTCGGCTTCTTCCTCACCGGCCACCCGCTCGACGATTACGCCGCGACGCTGAAGAAGATGAAGGTGCAGAGCTTGATGGAATTCTGCGTCTCGGTGAAGGGTGGTGCGACCGCGGGGCGCGTCGCCGCCACCGTCGTCTCTCGCGCCGAACGCCGCACCAAGACAGGCAACAAGATGGGAATTATCGGGCTGTCGGATCCGACCGGTCACTACGAGGCGGTGATTTTCTCCGAGGGGCTTGCCGAATACCGCGACACGCTCGAGCCGGGCGCCAATCTTCTGTTGTTCCTCAGCGGCGAGGTGCAGGGCGACGAGGTGCGAGCCCGTATCCAGTCGGCACAGAAGCTCGACGAGGCGTCGTCGAAGCTCCCGACCAATCTACGTATCCATCTCAAGGACGAAGGCCCGCTAGAAAGCCTACGCAAGCGCCTCGAGCCGCGCGGCGAGGGTGAGGTTACGCTCGTGCTTCAGTTGCGGGGTGGTGGCGAGGCCGAAGTGAAATTGCCCGGCCGCTTCAAAGTTTCGCCGCAGATCGCCGGCGCGATCAAAGCCGTGCCCGGCATTATTCAGGTCGAAGCGATCTAACCAGCGGTAATTTCGGGATTTTTCGGCTCGATCGCGCCTTGCATCGGTGCGTTACGCCGTCTATATAACCGCGCATCACTCACGCGGTTCTTAGGTTTTCGGCCCCGACAATGGGTCAAAAACCGTCCGGTGGCCCCGAATAGGGCTCACACAAGGCCGCGGCGGATCAACCGGAGAACGATTATGGCGCTTCCTGACTTCAGTATGCGTCAGCTTTTGGAAGCTGGCGTGCATTTCGGCCACCAGGCCCACCGTTGGAACCCGAAGATGGGCGAGTTCATCTTCGGCACCCGCAACAATATTCACATCGTCGACCTCGCGCAGACTGTGCCGATGCTGCACAAGGCGCTTACGGCGGTCAGCGATACCGTCGCAAAAGGCGGCCGCATCCTGTTCGTTGGCACCAAGCGCCAGGCGCAGGACGCGATTGCCGACGCGGCCAAGCGCTCGGCACAATATTACGTGAATTCGCGCTGGCTCGGCGGCACGCTGACCAACTGGAAGACGATCTCGGGATCGATCCAGCGGCTGCGCAAGCTCGACGAGATGCTCAATTCTGGCGAATCCGGCGGCTACACTAAGAAAGAGCGCCTCACGATGCAGCGCGAGCGCGACAAGCTCGACCGCGCGCTCGGCGGCATCAAGGATATGGGTGGTGTGCCCGACCTTCTGTTCGTCATTGACACGAATAAGGAAGACATCGCGATCAAGGAAGCGCAGCGTCTCAACATCCCGGTCGCCGCTGTGGTCGACACCAATTGCGATCCGGCCGGCATCACCTACGTCGTGCCGGGCAATGACGACGCCAGTCGCGCCGTGTCACTCTATTGCGATCTGATCGCGAAGGCGGCGATTGACGGCATCTCGCGCGCCCAGGGCGAATCCGGCGTCGATACCGGCGCTGCCGAGAAGCCCGTCGTCGAGGACGTCCCAACCGTGCCTGCGACCGGCGATCTCGGCTTCGAGCAGTTGCCGGGCCCGCGTGGTGCCGCCGACGACCTCAAGAAATTGCCCGGCGTGTCGGGCGCGATCGAGAAGCAACTCAACGATCTCGGCATCTTCCACTTCCAGCAGATCGCCGAGCTCAACGAAAAGGCCGCGCACAATGTCGGTGAGGAGGTCGGCCA
>JAFAQJ010000339.1 GCA_019246455.1 Pseudolabrys sp. | reverse complement strand
CGCGCTCGCCCTTCTGCACCATGTGCACGATCTTGCGGAATTCGCCGATCTCGACGCCGGTCTGCGCGGCGAGCTCGTGGACCACGGTGCGGATCTCCTTCACGCGGTCCTTGTCCTTGGCGATGAAGGCCTTCCAGCCTTTGGCCGAGAGTTTCGAGACGCGGTTGAGCCAGCGCGGGTCGAGTTCGTTGCCGATATACTGCTTGAGGAAATCGTCGCGGGCGACGCCGTAGCTTTCGGCGAGCCGCATCAGCCGGCCCTCGTTCGACACCAGCTTCTTGTTAATGTCGTAGAGCTGTTCGACGAGTGAATCGATGCGCGCCTGATGAAGGCGCAGCGACTTCACCTCGGTGATGATCTCTTCCTTGAGTTTGCGATACTTGCGCTCCTGCGCCGGCGACAGCGACTGCGAGCGCAACTGGAACTGAATGTCCTGCTCCTGCAGGCGACGCAGGCGCTTGAAGCTGTCGGCGACCTTGTCGAACGACTCCATCACCTTCGGCTTGAGCTCGGCCTCGATCGCGGCGAGCGAGAGCGAATTCTCCATCTCATCTTCGTCGTAATCGGATTCGGCGGCGGTCTCGGCCGGATCTTTCGGCTCCTCGTCCCCGTCTTCGCCGGCTTTTTGCGCCGGCTGCGTCGACGGCGCTGCCTTGTAGGGGGGCGGGGACGCTTGCGCGGGCTGGGCGGGAGGAACGACGCGCAGGTTCGGCGGCTGGCCAGGGACGGCGGCGCCGTTGCCATTCGGCGCACCCGGCTGCTGCGGGATTGGCAGGCCGGTCGCCGGATCGATTTGCGGCGGCTGCATGTTCTTGGCGTCGGGGCCGGCGTAGGTCGCCTCGAGATCGATGATGTCGCGCAGGAACGCCTTGCCGGAGTTCAGCTCCTCGCGCCAGATGATGATGGCCTGGAAGGTCAGTGGCGACTCGCACAGGCCGGCGATCATCGCCTCGCGGCCGGCCTCGATGCGCTTGGCGATCGCAATTTCGCCTTCGCGCGACAGGAGCTCGACCGAACCCATCTCGCGCAGATACATGCGCACCGGGTCGTCGGTGCGCTCGGACGGCTCTTTCTTCTCGGTGGTGGCGAGCGACTTCGCTTTCGACTCGACGACCTCGCGGCCAGTGTCCTCGTCGTCATCATCGTCCTGCTCGTCGGTCGCCTTCTCCTCGCCGTCCTCGTCGGTGGCGTCCTCGTTGTCGATGACGTTGATGCCCATCTCGTTGAGCATCGACATGATGTCTTCGATCTGTTCGGGCGAAGTTGATTCTGACGGCAGCACGGCGTTGAGCGCGTCGAACGTGACATAGCCGCGCTTCTTGGCGGCCTTGATCATCTTCTTGACGCCAGCATCATTGAGATCGAGCAGCGGCTGGTTGTCCGGTGCGCCGTCGGCTTCCTTTTCGGGAGCCTGTTCCTTGGCCGGTGCCGCCTTCGCCTTTGCCGTCGCCTTCGCCATTCTCAGTCCTCGCTCAACCTTCTTTGGAACCGCAGCGCCCGGCAAGTGAGGCTGCGTGTGCGGTCTCTTACCCATAACGCGGCCACCCGTGAATGGCCTCAGATATCAGAACGGCCGGCGAAAAAAGCCGGCCCGAATCAGGTCTCGTACTGTCGCCGAGGCCCGTAAAGCCCCGATTAACCCTGAAAAACCGCGGAAATCGACCCTTATTTCCGCGCGGGCGTCAAAAATAACGACGCGGTCACAAACGGCTTTCTCAGAAACTCCGCGAGGGCCGCCCCGACGACGCGCCAAAGCCTTCGATCAGAGCCTCGGTGCCTTCCATCGTGGAGAGCCGCGCCTTCACGTCGCGCAACCGTAAGTAATTGGCCTCGCTCGACTCTTCGCCCAGAGCGAACTCGGCCTCTTTGAGCTCCTTAGTTAGGGAATTCCATTGCCGATGCAAGGCGACAAGCTGTTGCCAGGTAACAAGAACATCGGCCGGCGCGGCATCCGGTTGGGCGCCCCAGACGTCGTCGGTGGTGATCGCGCGCGCCACCCGTTCGATCGTCTCGGCGAAACCCTGACGCACGAGTTCCGCATAGAGCGCCGCCGCTTCCGGCGCCCCGTCATGCGCGAACAGATCGATCACCGCGCTCTTAAGCTTCTCGGCCTCGGGATGGCGGAACTCGAGATGGGTAAGCTCCTCCATGTGATCGTGCAGCAGCCACGGATGGTTGAGCACGGCCTGCAGGATCAGCGCCTCGCGGCGCGGCATCATCGTGCGCGCGCCACGATAGATCGGTGAGGCCGTCATCTGTTGGCTGACCACGACATAAGGCGAGGTGCGATTGCCGGTGCGCGGCGCGTCCTTGCGCTGCCGGTTCGCCCACGGCTGATAGTTGCGGGTGCCGCCGAATGAGCCGCGCGAGAAATTGCGTTGCGGTTGCGTGCCGGGCGGCGGCGCGAAGAATTGCGCGATGCGGGTGCCGAAATCCTGCCGGTAATATTTGCGCACGCTTTCGTCGGCGATCGCGTGGGTCACTTCGTTGATGCGGGCTTCGAGCGCGGCGCGGCGCTCCGGCGTGTCGAACTGATGGCCTTCGGTCTCGCGCGCCCACAGCATCGCCGCGAGCGGTCGCGACAGCGACATCACTTCGGCGAGCGCGGCGTGGCCGCCCGAGCGCGCCAGATCGTCGGGATCCTGACCTTCCGGCAGCATTGCGAACTTCAGCGACTTGCCCGGCTTGAGCCGCGGCATCGCCAGATCAACCGCGCGATAGGCCGCGCGGATGCCGGCCTTGTCGCCGTCGAAACACAACACCGGCTCGTCGGACATTTTCCAGAGGAGGCCGAGTTGGTCTTCGGTCAGCGCGGTGCCGAGTGGCGCCACGGCACCGGGATAGCCGTGCGTCACCATCGCGATGACATCGACATAGCCTTCGACTACGACGAGCGGTGCGCCGTCATGCACCGCCTGCCGCGCCGGCGAGAAATTGTAGAGGTTGTGCCCTTTGTGAAAGAGCGGCGTCTCCGGCGAGTTCAAGTATTTCGCCTGGGCGTCCTTCTCGAGCGCGCGGCCGCCGAACGCGATGATACGCCCGCGCAAATCGCCGATCGGAAACATCACGCGATCGCGGAACCGGTCATATGGCACGGGAATATCGTCGCCGGAAATCAGCAGCCCCGCCTCGACCATGTCAGGCACCGGAATACCTTGTGAACCGAGATACTCTTTGAGAGCGTGGCGATCCGCTGGTGCGTAGCCGAGCCGAAATTTAATTTGTGTCGCGCTGTCGAGACCGCGATCGGCGAGATAGCCCCGCGCCTTGGCGCCCGCCTTTGACGCAAGCGCGTCCTGAAAGAATTTCGCAGCAAGCTCGCAGATGTCGTACAGCGTCTTGCGCCGCGCGTCGCGCGCTTCGTCCTCCCGCGAGACCTTCGGCAGTAGCATTCCCGCCATCTGTGCGAGACGCTCGACCGCCTCCGGAAAGCCGACGCCGTCCGTGAGCATCACGAAATCGAAAATCGAGCCGTTCTTGCCAGATGAAAAATCAAACCAGGCCTGCTTGTGGTCGTTGACGAAGAAGGACGGCGTTTTCTCTTTATTGAAAGGCGACAGGCCTTTGAACTCGCGCCCTGCTTTGGTCAGCTTCACGCGCTTGCCCACGACTTCCGAGACCGGAAGCCGCGTCTTCAACTCGTCGAGAAATTCCGGCGTAAAGCGCATGGGTTAAGGCGCGCGTCAGGCGCGCAGTCTCATCAAGAATGAACCGATTCGGCTGCCGCTATCATAGGCCGCGGAAGACGGAGATACCGGGGCAGCGCCGGCCGAGGGCGCTTAAGCCTCTGATTTGCGCCCTTTTCCTCCTTATGCACAGCCGAAACGCGACCATCTCAGGCACCGCGAGCCTAGCGCCAGGCCCCTCGCCCCTGCATTATCCGGATACCGGAACCGAAGGCTGAATATGCGCCCCGCGATCATCGCCGCCGGCCTCTTTGCCACGAGTGCCGCCTTCGGCCAGGGCCTCACCATCGAGCGCCAGGTCGCGCCGGAATTTCGCGCGCAGTACGAACAGCGGCAGCGCGAGAAAGCGGCGCTCGCCGCCTGCCAGCGCAAGGCCGATACGGCCAAGGTTCTCGTGCGCGACCGCGCCAAATTCGTGATCGACTGCCTCGACCACCCGGAGCCGGAGCAGCCGGTGGCCGGTGTGCCGACCCAACAGCACTGAGCCGGAACGCGATGTGAGCCGCCGCACCTTTGTACTTGTTCACGGCGCTTGGCACGGGGGCTGGGGCTGGACGCGCGTCGTCGAACGGCTGCGCGCAAAAGGCCACGCCGTTTATGCGCCGAGCCTGACCGGTTTGGGCGAGCGCGCACATCTGCTGCATCCAGACGTCGATCTGTCGCTGCATATCGAAGACGTGCTCGGGGTCGTGCATTACGAAGACCTCAGCGACGTTGTCCTCGTCGGACATTCGTACGGCGGCAACGTGATTTCGGGAGTTGCGGAGAAAGTTGGCGGAAAAATCCGCTCGCTCGTCTTCGTCGATGCGTTCATTCCAGACGACGGGCAAAGCGTTCTCGACATCGTGCAGCCCGTGGTAGCCGAAGCGATCCGGGCCGCGGCGGCGCGCGGCGACAAGACCGTCCCGGTGCGTGATGCCGCGGCGTTTCTTGTGAATGAAAAAGATCGCGCCTGGGTCGATCGTCTAGCCAACCCGCAACCGATCGGCACATTCCTCGAAAAGATCAAACTGACCGGCGCGCGCGACCAGCTGCCGAGAGCTTATGTGCGCGCAACGGGTTATCCGAATGTCGCGTTCGACGCGGCCTATGCGCGCGCCAAAGCCGAGGGTTGGCGCACCTATGAGGTCGACTGCGGCCACGACATCATGATCAACGAGCCGGACCGGCTCACCGAAATTCTCATCGAGGCGGCGGCCTGATTACTGCGGCGCGAGACCGCTTTCCTTCACGACCTGCCGCGCCGCTTCGCGATCCGCCTTGATCTCGGCGGCGAATTCTTCGGGCGTATTGACCGCTGGCACTTGGCCGCGGCTGATGACGTATTTGTCGACGAAGGTCTTGTCACCGAACACGCGCAGCACTTCCGATGCAATCTTGACAATGATCGAGCGTGGCGTGCCGGCGGGCGCGAACAGGCCGTACCAAGTTTGCGACGCCGCGCCCTTGTAGCCGAGGTCGGCGAGCGTCGGCGTTTTTGGCAACAACGGCGTGCGGATATTGTTGACCAGAACGAGCGGCGTCATCGACCCAGACTGGATCTGCGTGATGACATTGCCGAGGCCAATGAGGCCAATCGGCGTCGAGCCTGACAGGATCGCAGTGGTCGCTTCGCCTCCACCCTTGAACGGCACGCGCACCCAGTCCGCGCCTTTGTCGCGCTTGAGGCTGTCCATGTAGACCGCGAGCGGCACCGCCGCCGTGAGGTAGGACATGGTGCCGGCTTTTTCCTTAGAGCGCGCGACAAGCTCCTCGACAGTTTTGACCTTGAGATCGGAATTGACCACCAGCACCTGGATCAGATGAAACAGGTTGACGATCGGAGTGAGGCCCTTCTCCGGATTGAACGGCATGCTCTTGAACAGGAACTGGTTGTAGATCATCGGATCGGCATTGATGATGCAGATCGTATAGCCGTCGGGCATCGCCTCTGCGCAAGCACGCGCGCCGATATTGCCGCTGCCGCCGGGATGATTCTCAATCACGAAAGGTTGGCCGAGCCGCTTGTGCAGTTCCTCACCAAGCACGCGCATGAAGGTGTCGCTGATGCCGCCGGCGCTCGAGGTGGTGAAAACACGGATCGGGCGCGACGGCCAATTGTCCTCGCTATTCACGAAGGAGACTTGCGCGAATGTGGTGAACAGCGCGCCCACAAGGGCCAGAATGAATCTCACCGACGCTCCCCGATTTTTTTGCGGCGCTCTGTTATAAGCGCTCCGGCCTTCCCATCAAACGGCAACCATGACCTATCTCTCCACGCACTCGCTCTGGATCACGTCCTTTATCCTGCTGGTGCCGACGACGATTCTGGCAATGGCCGGGCCGTACATCGTGCGTCGTTATGTGTCGCTACGCCGGCTGCGGACCAACAACGAGGTCGCCGGATTCAAGTTCGCCACCATCGGCGTCATCTACGCGGTGCTACTCGCCTTTGCGGTCGTGATCGTCTGGGAGCGCTACAATCAGGCTGACAGCGATGTCGCCCGCGAAGCGAGCGCCGCGGCGACGATCTACCGGCTATCGCGCGGCGTCGACGACGGGCATGGCGTTGCAATCCGCAGTGCGCTTACGCATTATCTTACAGTGACAGTCGAGCACGACTGGCCGGCGATGGACACCGGCCACTCAGCGCCCGCGGCACGCCAGGCGATGAGCGCGGTCTACGAGGCGGTTTTGAAGTATCACGCCGCCGACCCGAACGAGACGGTCGTGCTCGCGGAGCTGCTGCGGCAGGTCGATCAGCTGAGCGAAACGAGGCGGGCGCGGCTCGTCGCCGCCGACGGGATCGTGCCGGGGCTGATCTGGGCGACGTTGTTCAGCGGCGCGTTACTGACCATCGCCTTTACGTTTTTCTTCGGCACCGAAAATTTGCGCGCGCAATCGCTGATGACAGGCGCGCTCGCGATCCTGATCTTCTCCGGACTGCTGACGATCATTGAAATCGATCACCCGTTCGCCGGTAGCGTCAAAGTCGCGCCCGAGGCGCTCGCGGCGGTGCTGCGGGACTTCCGCGACTATTGATCGTCGTCCCTCAGCACCGCGCGCACATTTACGTCAAGCCGCGGCGCTAACCTTGCCCCATGCGTGCTGCGGGAAGAAGCGTGTCATCATGCGCGTCGTGTAATCGACGAGATTGGGGAAGGTCTCGGCCTTGGCGCGCAGCTTCGAGTCGAAGAACGGCGACAACACCATCGCCAGCATCGCAAACGCGGCGGCGTCGACGCCAGATACCTTCTCGCCCATCAGATAGGGCCGGTCACCCAAGAGCGCCGAGAGTGCCATCAACGAGCGCTCGCCGAGCTCGGCGATCTCCGGCGGGGTGTGGCGCGCCATGCCGACCTCGAACAGCCGGTTCGCCACGCGATTTTTGACCTCCTCGCGCTTTTTCTGGCGCAGGTCTTCGGGCAAAGCGTCGAAGAAATGCGCGGGGCCGCGCTCGAAATTCGCCGGAATCATCCATCGCTCGTAAGCGGCCGAATGCAGGAAGTGATTTTCCAGCATGCGCTCGATCGCCCAAGCCTCGGCGCGCTCGCCGGCGCTCAAGCCGTCGTCGAGATCGACGCCGTATTTGCGCTCGATGTAGGCGCGGATGAAGTGCGAGTCGGCGATCCGCTCGCCCTGGTCCTCGATGAACGGTAACTGGCCCTTGGGAGACATATCGGGCATCGCCTTTTCCTTGCGGTAGGGCAATTCAGCCATTTTCAGCTGGACTTCGGTCTTGGTGCAGAACGGGCTCAGTTCAGGCAGGCCAAAGCCGGGGCCAAAGCTGAACAGGACGATTGGTTGGGGCATGACACATTTCCTCTCGTTATCTCTTGCTTGCTGAGGCACCTTACTTACTGCCACCCTGCTGCCATCATGGTGTCAGCAGCCGTCAGCTAGGTGTCCAACCATGCGCAGGGCGGACCGCCTATTTCAGATCATCCAGATTTTGCGGCGCAGCCGCGGGCCGGCGACCGCCGACGCCATCGCGATCGAGCTCGAAACCTCGAAGCGCACGGTCTATCGCGACGTCGCCGACCTGATCGGCCAGCGGGTGCCGATCCGTGGTGAAGCCGGCATCGGCTATGTGCTCGACGCCGGCTTTCATCTGCCGCCACTGATGCTCACGCCCGACGAGATCGAGGCAGCCGTCCTCGGCGCGCAGTGGGTGTCACGCCGCGCCGACCCGGCGCTGTCGCGCGCGGCGCAGGACCTGATCGCCAAGCTCGCAGAAGCCGTGCCCGAGCAACTGCGGCCTTACGTGCTCGAACCTGCCGCCGCCACGCCGCCACCGTGGAAGAACGCGCCGGACAATATCGACATGGCGCAACTGCGCGTGCAGATCAGGAGCGGCCGCAAGATCGCGCTGCGCTATCGCCGCGAGGATGGCGCGGATTCCGCGCGCACGATCTGGCCCATCGGCGTCGGCTATTACGACACGACGCGCTTGCTGATCGCGTGGTGTGAGTTACGCGCCGACTTCCGGCACTTCCGCACCGACCGTGTTATCGCCGCGGATTTTCTCGCCGAACGTTATCCGGATCGGCCCGCGGCGCTGCGCGCAAAATGGCGCAAGACGCTCGAACGCAAGATGCCGAAAGATACGTGACGCGATTCAGCTCCCGAGCTTCGCTTTCACGGCGGCAGAGGCCTTCGCCATGTCCATCTGTCCGGCATATTTGCCGCGCAGGGCGCCGATCACCTTTCCCATGTCCTTCATGCCGGCAGCGCCCGTCTCCTTGATCGCGGCGTCGATCGCGGCGGAGACTTCAGCGTCCGACATCTGCTTCGGCAGGTAGCCCGAAATGATCGCGATCTCTTCGCTCTCCTGCTTCACCAGATCGTCGCGGCCGCCTTTCTTGTAGAGCTCGACAGATTCCTGGCGCTGCTTGATCATCTTCTGGAGGAGCGGCAGCACCTCGGCGTCGCCGAGCGGCGGCTTGCCCGCCCCGCGCGCCTCAATATCGGCATTCTTGAGGGTCGAATTGATCATGCGAAGCGTCGAAACCGCGCGCTCGTTCTTGGCCTTCATCGCCTCGGTCAAGGCTTTATTGATGTCGTCTCGCAGCATCGGCTCGGGCTCCAGCGGTTTCCATGATTGACGTCCACTGACAGATCATCTTTTACATAGCACCGGGGAAACCATGGCGGAACCTTTTGGCGCGCTGGCACCCGCCGGCGTCGACCGCGCGGTGATCACGCTGACCGGCCGGCTGCCAGACAACTGGCTGGGGCTGCGGCTTGCGATCGGCTTGCGGCGGGTCGTCACCATGCGCATGCACGACGACCGCGGCTTCGACGTGACCTGTTGGGGGCTCAGGTTGCGGCTTCACCCGCTGCGCAACGGCTGCGAGAAAGGCGCGCTCTTCACTCCGCAGATGTACGAGGCGCCGGAGCGCGCTTATCTGTTCGCCGCGATCGACGAGGCCAAGGCCGCCGGCCGGCCGTTCGTCTTTATCGATGCCGGCGCCAATGTCGGGCTGTTCTCATTCCTGGTGGCCTCGCGCGCCGGTGCCAACGCCAAGATTGTCGCGATCGAGCCCGACCAGCAAAGCCTCAATCGACTACGCTTCAACGCCGCGGCCAACCCCAGGCTCGATATCCAGATAATGCCGAACGCACTGGGCGAGACCCGTGGCAAAGTCACGCTCGAAATTGATCCACGCGACCGCGGCGGCACGCATACCAAGCCGGCCGCCGATACAAGCGGTGCCGGTGCCGTCGAATGCCGAACCCTGCTCGACACGCTGACCGAGGCGGGGGTCACGTCGATCGACGCCCTCAAGATCGACACCGAAGGAGCCGAGGATCAGATTCTAGTTCCATTCTTCCGTGACGCGGATCGTTCGCTGTGGCCGAAACTCATCCTGATCGAAGGACCGCAGCCGGGCTGGCGGTACGATGTGCTCGGCATTCTCGCGAAGGCCGGCTACACGATCGCCGGCCGCACCCGACTCAATCTCATTTTGCGACACAGTGAGCTCGCCAGAATCGCGCAAAAATGAGCTGAATACAGTGCGCGGCGGGCCCTTGCCTCGCCACATATTATGAGCAAGTAAGTGGCGCATGACCCAGGCGAAAGCAGCGTCCGGCGGATGGTCCGAACCCAAGGCCACCGCAGTATTGGTGCTGGCCGACGGAACCGTGCTGGAAGGCCACGGATTAGGCGCGACCGGCAAGGCAGTCGCTGAGGTCTGCTTCAATACGGCGATGACGGGCTATGAGGAAATCCTCACCGACCCGTCCTATGCCGGGCAGATCATCACTTTCACCTTTCCGCACATCGGCAACGTCGGCACCAATCGCGACGACATCGAGAGCGTGAACCTCGCGGCACGGCCAGGCGCCTGCGGCGTCGTACTGCATGCCGGCATTACCAGCCCGTCGAACTACCGTGCAGCCGAGCATCTCGACCAATGGCTCAAGGCGCGCGACGTGATTGGCATGGCCGGTGTCGACACCCGCGCACTGACCGCGCTGATCCGCGAAAAGGGCATGCCGAACGCGGTGATCGCCCACGATCCGAACGGAAAATTCGATCTCGACGCACTCAAGAAAGAAGCGCGCGAATGGCCCGGTCTCGTCGGCATGGACCTCGTGCCCAAAGTGACGAGCGCGCAGCGTTTCACCTGGGACGAGACGCCGTGGGAATGGGGCAAGGGCTACGGCAAGCAGACCCATCCCGAATTCCATGTCGTCGCGATCGATTACGGCATCAAGCGCAACATCCTGCGGCTCCTCGCCGGCGCGGGCTGCCAGGTGACGGTGGTACCGGCCAAGACCGACGCCGAAACGATTTTAGGCATGAAGCCGGACGGGGTGTTTCTGTCGAACGGTCCTGGTGACCCGGCGGCGACCGGTGAATATGCCGTGCCGGTGATCAAGAAGGTGATCGATAGTGGCCTGCCGACCTTCGGCATCTGTCTCGGCCACCAGATGCTCGGTATCGCGGTCGGCGGCAAGACCGCGAAGATGCATCAGGGCCATCACGGCGCGAACCATCCGGTCAAGGACGTCACCACCGGCAAGGTCGAGATCACGTCAATGAACCACGGCTTCGCGGTCGACAAGGACTCGCTGCCGAAGAATGTCGAGCAGACTCACTTCTCGCTGTTCGACGGCTCGAACTGCGGCATCGCACTCAAGGAACGACCGGTGTTCTCGGTGCAGTACCATCCCGAGGCCTCGCCCGGTCCACGCGACAGTCATTATCTCTTCCGCCGGTTTGTCGACCTGATGCGGCAAGCCAGAGACGCCGCGAAAAGTCCAACCTCGCGCAAGATCGCGTAAAGCGATGGCGGGTGAGCCGCTCACTTTCCGCTTCGCCGACGATGGCGCGATTCCGAACAATCCCAGGCTGCCGATGTTGTTCTATCCTGGCGCGCTCAACGTCGCCGGAGATATGGCGCAACGCATGGAAGCGATGTTTGCGACGAACGGCTGGGGCTTCAACGGCTGGCGCGACGGTATTTTTCCTTATGTGCACTATCATTCGATGATCCACGAGGTGCTCGCCATCGCGCAGGGCCACGCTACCGTGCAGTTTGGCGGACCCAGTGGGAAAACGGTCGACGTGAAGGTCGGCGATGTCGCGGTTTTGCCGGCGGGCACCGGGCATCAGAAGCTCGACGCCAGTAGTGATCTGTTGGTGATCGGCAGCTATCCGCCGCAAGGCACTTATAATTTGTGCCGCGGCAGCAAGGCCGAGCATAACAAGGCGCTGGCGACGATTCCGCTGGTGCCCGTGCCGGAAAGCGACCCCGTCTCGGGCGCCGGAGGACCGCTGATGCGGCTGTGGCGGCCGTGACGACGCAAGCTCTCACGCGAAGCCTGGCGCGGGTGCCGGCCGACGAGCGCGCGACATTGATCCTGCTCGCGCTGTTCGTGATGGCATGGACGATCTTTCACACCATCGTCTTTAGCCCCTTTGGGCTGCATCCCGATCTCACCGAAGTCTATGACTGGGGCCGCCACCCCGCGCTCGGCTATTACAAGCACCCGCCACTGTCGGGCTGGATCTGCGGGCTGTGGTTCCTGGTTTTCCCGGCGAGCGATTGGGCTTTCCAGTTACTGGCAATGGTCAACGCCGCCGCCGGACTTTTCGTCGCCGACCGCATCGCACGGCGTTACCTGCCGGCCGACAAACGGCTGATGGCGTTACTACTGTTGCTGCTGACGCCGTTCTATCAATTCATCGCACAGAAATTTAACGTCAACGCCGTTCTGCTCTGGAGCTGGCCGCTTGCGGTCTATTGCTTCTTGCGCGCCTTCGAAACACGCGCGCTCACCTGGTCGATCGCGGCCGGCGCCGCCTGCGCGCTGGCGATGCTCGGCAAATATTATTCAATCTATCTCGTCGCCGGTATCGTGATCGGCGCGCTGACGCATCCAAAGACGACGCGCTATCTCGCCTCGCCGTCGCCTTGGATTTCCGCTATCACCGGCATCGTAGTTCTCGCGCCACATGTGTGGTGGCTCGTCGAAACGGGATATCAACCGTTCACTTACGCTTACATCGTGCACGGGACGACGGGTCTAGGCGCTGTTCTGTTGAGCCTGCCCGGATACCTCGCGGGCGCCATCGGCTATGTGGCGCTGCCAACTGTTCTGGTCTTGCTGTTGGCGCGACCAAACCGCCAGCAAATCGCCGAGACGCTGTGGCCGTGTGATGCGGAGCTGCGCATGCTCGCCATCATGCAGGGGGCTTTCCTCTTATTGCCGGCGCTATGGACGCCTCTCTTCGGCATCGAGCTGACATCGTTGTGGAGCATGCAAAGTTGGTTCCTGCTGCCGACCCTGTTACTGGCGCCTGCCTCGACGCGGCTGCCGCGTCACGCTGGAAAGCGCCTAGCGATCGGCATTGCGATCTTTACGGCCGTGGCGCTCCTTGCCTCGCCGGTGCTGGCGTGGATCAATTTCAGCCGGCCCAGCAAGGATGACCGCGGCTACTCCAGACAACTGGCCGAGGATGTGACGCGGCAGTGGCAAGAACTCACGGGTAAGCCGCTCTCGATCGCGATCGGCGACAACAATCTCGCCGCGTCCGTCGAATTCTACGGCGCGAGCCATCCTGATTCTGTGGCGTTCCTCGATCTCAAGACCGCTCCGTGGGTGACGGCGGAACGCATGCGCAAGGAAGGCTGGGCCGGCGTCTGCAACGCGGCCAATGCCAACTGCATCGCCGGCGTAAGCGATTTTGTCGCCGGCAATCCGCGTGTCGCGCGGCACAATATCGAGATCACGCCGACGTTGTTCGGCTACCGTGCGCCGCCGGCGACGTTTGCCGTCATTCTTGTGCCGCCCCAGCCATGAGCGCCGCATGACCAACTGGGTCAGCTTCTACGACTTCAAGCACTCGGTGATTTACGTCAATGAGCGCCATCGCGACGTGCATTACCGCAAGATCGCTCAAGACATCGCCGCCTATGTGCCGTCACCGGCGGCGAGGATGCTCGATTACGGCAGCGGCGAAGCAACATCCGCCGATCTCATTGCCGCAGCCTGCGGGCATCTCACGCTAGTGGAAGCGGCGCCACATGTGCGCGCCTCGCTCGCGCAGCGTTACGCCGCCAATCCAAAGGTGGCGGTGGTGAGGCCCGAGCAGGTAGAAGCGATGCCGGAGGCGTCGTTCGACCTGATCGTGATGCATTCGGTCGCGCAGTACCTCACCGCACACCAACTTGATGAGATACTGGCGCTGTTTCGGCGGTTGCTGAAACCGGACGGGCTAGTGGTGCTGGGCGATGTCGTGCCGCCGCATCTCGCCGCGCCGTATGCCGCGCTAGCGCTCTTGCGCTTTGGCGCTCAGAACGGATTCCTCGGCGCGGCGGTCCTCGGCCTGATCCGGATTTTCTTTTCGGATTACATGCGGCTGCGAAAGACCACGGGCCTGTCGCATTACGAGGAAGGCGAAATCCTGACGCGACTCAAGGTGGCCGGATTCATGGCGGCTCGCGCCGAGGAAAATATCGGCCACAATCAACGTCGCATGACCTTCGTCGCGCGCCCGGTAACGCCCGGTTAACCGCGCGAGGTGATGGCGGACGCTGCGTAACCCCGCCGCAGGGTCTCTGCGCTAAACCGGACGACGGCCCGGTGGCGGAGCGCTTACGCAAAAGACCCCGCAAGGTCTTTCAGCCTGGTTCAATTCCAGGCCGGGCCTCCAATTTTCCCTGAAAAATCAGAGCCGCGTCGCCCACAGGGCACCTGGCTTTCGACTTCCCCTCCCTGCCGATTCTGGTCTAAGCACCGTCCCGCGCGGGGCCTGTACCCCGCCGGGGCAAAGGTCGCGCGAAAGCGCGCCCTTTTTTTGTGCGCCAGAGCGCCCGGAGCGAGATGCCAAAAAGAACCGACATCAAATCGATCATGATCATCGGGGCTGGCCCGATCGTCATCGGCCAGGCGTGCGAATTCGACTATTCCGGCACCCAGGCCTGCAAGGCGCTCAAGGAAGAGGGCTACCGGGTCGTCCTGGTGAACTCCAATCCGGCTACGATCATGACCGACCCGGATCTCGCGGATGCCACCTACATCGAGCCAATCACGCCCGAGATCGTCGCAAAAATCATCGAGAAAGAACGCCCCGACGCGCTGTTGCCGACGATGGGCGGACAGACCGCGCTCAACTGCGCGCTGTCGCTCAAGAAGATGGGCGCGCTCGACAAGTTCACCGTCAAGATGATCGGCGCAACGGCAGAGGCAATCGACAAGGCGGAGGACCGCGAGCTGTTCCGCGACGCGATGAAGAAGATCGGCCTCGAAACGCCGCGCTCGCATCACGTCAAGACCTTGATCGACGCGCTCAAGGCGCTCGAAGACATCGGCCTGCCCGCGATCATCCGGCCCTCGTTCACGCTCGGCGGCACTGGCGGCGGCATCGCCTACAACAAGGAAGAGTTCATCAATATCGTCGAAGGCGGCATCGACGCCTCGCCAACCAGCGAAGTGCTGATTGAAGAGTCGGTGTTGGGCTGGAAAGAATTCGAGATGGAGGTTGTCCGCGACAAGAAAGACAACTGCATCATCATTTGCTCGATCGAGAACATCGATCCGATGGGCGTGCATACCGGCGACTCGATCACCATCGCGCCGGCGCTGACGCTCACCGATAAGGAATATCAGATCATGCGCGATGCCTCGATCGCGGTGTTGCGCGAGATCGGTGTCGAGACCGGCGGCTCGAACGTGCAGTTCGCGGTCAATCCGGCGGACGGACGGCTGGTCATCATCGAGATGAACCCGCGTGTGTCACGCTCGTCCGCGTTGGCGTCGAAGGCGACCGGATTTCCGATTGCCAAGGTCGCAGCCAGGCTCGCAGTCGGCTACACCCTCGATGAGGTGGCAAACGAGATCACCGGTGGCGCTACTCCCGCCTCCTTCGAGCCGGCCATCGATTACGTCGTTACCAAGATTCCGCGCTTCGCGTTCGAGAAATTTCCGGGGGCCGAGCCTGTGCTCACCACGTCGATGAAATCGGTTGGTGAGGCGATGGCGATCGGGCGCAGCTTCCAGGAGAGTTTGCAGAAG
>JAFAQJ010000330.1 GCA_019246455.1 Pseudolabrys sp. | reverse complement strand
CCGTTCGGGTAGGTTGCTGAAGGCGCCGGGCAACCGGCGTCGCAGATGAATGGCCGTCACGCACGTTCGCGTGCCGTACAGAACCCGGCTTACAGGCCGGCTGATGTGAATGAAGGGGCGCTCGCCGGACCACCCGACGGGCGCCCCACCATTTTTGGCGTGCCGTTACTTGTCGACCGACAGCTTGATGAGCGCCATCGAGGCGCGGCCCTGCGAGTCTTTGACGTCGACGCGGATCAAATGCGTGCCCGGCGGAACCTCGGCTTTTTTCATGTCGATGCCATCTGCGGTGACGAACGGTTTCACGCGCGCGGTGATGTCGACGTTGTTCGCCCTGATATAGGTGACCTTGACGCTATCCTTGTCGATCGTCGCGTTATTGCGCGCTTCGAACTTGATGTTGAGCGCCATCGGGGACGTCAGATTCTTGGCGTCCGGTGCCGGCGAGACCTGCTCGACTGCCGGGCCTCGCGTAATACCGCGCGTCGTCATACCGGTATCCGGCACGCCGGGCAGTGAGGCCTCCGCCGCCGTAATGAGCTGTTCAGCGTGCGCCGCGCCCGCCGTCAAGGCAAAGCCAACACACAGCGCCGCGAGCTTGCAATGTGTCCGCATGATCGTCCTCATCCACCTTTCCCCAGTAGTCCGGACAGTCCCGTGTAAATCGACACACCGACCGAGCCGACTGCAATCGCCCCCGATACCAACCCTTCGATCTTCTTGAGCTGCGCATCAATTTCGTCGGGCGCGCGGTCATCGTCGCCGTCGTCATCTTTCTTCATTTTTTTTGCGATGAAGCGCGCAATCAGTTCAATCAGAAACCCGACCTTGGCTGAGGGCGAGCGAATAATCGTCAGGCCGTGACGCAGCGCGCAGCCAGTGAAGAAGCCGAAGCCGATGCTGGCGGCGTATTCGGCATATTCGCGCCAGCCCTGCCCGTTGGTCGGCAAAACCGGAACGTTGTCGGTCTTAGCGACGACGTAAGACATTGCCAGGATCGTCACGGCGGCGAGCACAAGGCCGGTGACGAGATCCCACAACAGCCAGCGGTCGAGCGCTTTGCGGTAAAGAAAGCCAAGCACAAGCGGCACGGCGATAGAGACGACACGCAAATAAATTAACGACAGGTCGAACTGAATGATGATGAGATAATGCGCGCCGACAAGGATCAAAAAAATCAAGCCGATCGCAAGCCATGACGGCATGGTCGGGATACGATCGTCGATGCCGGCCGCTACCGAGGCTGCTTTGGTGGCCGCCGATTGCGAGCTGGCCCGGGCCGGTTTAGGGACCGCCTCGTCAACACCTTTGGCGTCGGCATCAACGCCGGCGTCCGCGAGCTTGCTTTCAAGCAGCTTGACTCTTGCCTGCGCCGCCGTGAGCTTGGCCATCAACGGCTGGATGACGAAGAAATCGCGCTGACAGTACCGGCAGGCGATGGCTTCGTCCTTGATCTCCTCGGCGCAGTACGGGCACTTCATCCTTAGCCACCGTCGCCGATGATCGTGTAAGGCGCCCAAAACAGCGGATGCGCGTAGCTGAATATGGTCGCGCCCTTGTCGTCGATAAAGCCCTTGCCGTCGATCAAGGCGACCATCGCTTGCCGCAACGCTTCGCCGCGGCTTAGCTTGGGATCTGCGCTTTGACGCCGGAACAGGTCGGTGACCAGTTCGCGGGCTGATTGCGAATGCACCGACCAGTTGGTGACCAGGATCGCCCGCGTGCCGGCGTAGAAGAAGGCACGCCCGAGACCCGACGCTGCCTCGGCGCCCGCGCCCGCGCCTGCGCCGGTGTTGCAGGCCGACAGGACCACCCAATCGGCATCGAGTTTGAGGGTGA
The DNA here is from genome assembly GCA_019246455.1 of Pseudolabrys sp. GTDB lineage: Bacteria > Pseudomonadota > Alphaproteobacteria > Rhizobiales > Xanthobacteraceae > Pseudolabrys. The sequence continues at coordinate 3,159 of JAFAQJ010000330.1, read as the reverse complement.
GGATTTCTTCCATCGTCAGCAGGCCGTCGCCGTCGATATCGGCGACTTGCGGCGCAGTCAGCGCCAAAGCCGGCTGCGTCAATCCGTCGAGATCGCCCGGCACCAGGCCGTGCGTAGCAAACGCCAGCACCTTGACGTTGGAGAGGTCGGCCGTCTTGACCACTTTCTCGTTGGCATCTTTGCCGAGATGCAATGTCTTGGCGGGATCGGCCTCCAGTGCGAGCGCGATCGATTTAAGCTCTTCGGCAGTATCCGGCAGACGCGGCAGTTGCGCCAGGTCGGCGCTATTAACGCCCTGGGTCTGCGGGCTCGACCTCCGCTTGAGCGGCACGCCCCGGGTCGCGATGCCATCCGCTGACGCGATCACGACCTTTTCTTCGCCGCGCTGCGCGTCCTGGGCCTGTTTCTCGCTGAAATATGGATCGCCGAACGCGACCAGATTACTGCGTGAGGGCGAACCGGGCGGCAGCGCTCGCAATGTGCGCAGCGCCGCGGCGGACGGCACCATTGTCACCGCGTGGGTGCGCGCGAGCCAAGGCACGTCGCGGTACGCGGCGAAAGCCGGTTGCCCTTCCTTGATCGTCACCGGCGCGGTCGGCAGCAGCGAGAGCGGCAACAGGCCGAGCGCGCCGTTGGTGACCACGATGAGGCTCTTCTCGTTCTTCCATCCGCCTTCGATCGGTTTGAGCAGCAGGCCGTAAAGTTCGGACGCCAGTGCGAGATCGAACGGCGGGATGTCCGAAATCATCAGCGCCTGGGGTTCGAGCGCTTCGCGCAGCTTGCGAACCTTGGCCTCGATATCGAGCGCGGTCGCCGGCACTTCGGCAAACGCAATGGCGCCCTCTTTCGGCACGGCCCAGACAAAGCTCGCGTCTTTGCCGAAATAGAACGACAGCAGCGCCTCGCCTGGACGCAGCGCCGCCTTGATCTGCTCGACCGACGGCGGCTTCGGATCGACCAGATCCGCATAGGATGGGAAGCGCCGGGAAATGTCCTGGCGTGCCTTGACGCGGTCGGTGCGAAGTTTCTCGATGGCCGCGTTGATCGCGCGCACGCCCTTCTCGTCGCGCTCGCTCGAGGGTAGCGCCAAAATATTATTGAGGGTCCCGAGTTGCGCGCTGATCTGCTTGCCGAGATCCTGTTCGGTGCGGACCAATTCGGCGAGCGCCGGGTCATTGGCGATCATGCGCGCGCTCGATGCGGCGAGTGCTTGTTGCACCGAATGTCCGCGAACTGAATCGGCCAGCGCGAAGGTTTCCGTCGCGCTTTCCTTGCTCGCGGTACGCGCCAGCGCCCCGATATAGGCCTCGACCGCCCCCTGCAGCGACTGGCTGCGCGCGGCGATCACGGTCGTGTCGTCATCCTCGGCATTCTCGCGTGAGGCCGTCATCATCACCGGGATCGCCGCCTTAAATTCCTTGATGGCCTCGGCATAACGGCCGGCGCGCGCATATCCGATGCCCAACGTGCCGCGCGCCGCCGCGGTGTCGAAGTGATTTTCCCCGGTGCGTGCGGCCTGCTTCTTCACCAGGGTCTGGGCGAGCGCAATCCCGTCCTGGACGCGGCCGGCTGCGTAGAGCGCGGTGATGCGCGACCCGCTCAGCAGGAACACGTCGCGCCGCGGCTCGTCCCATTTTGCAATAGCCTGCTCGAGTTGTGCGTAGACGGCGATCGCTTCCTTGTCCTTGCGTTGCAGGGTCAGCACGCCGCCGAGCTGCGCCAGGATCGTGGCGCTGGTCGGTGAATCGTCGGCAATGCCAAGCGTGTGCTGAATGTCGAGCGCGGAGCGCGCCAACTGTTCGGCTTCTGGATAGCGACCCTGCTCGACCAGAATGCTGGCTAGCGCCACGACGAAAGTCGGCGTCGAGGCGTGATACTTACCGAGATTTTTCAGCACGCTGAGCAACGCTTTGCGGGTGTCCGCTTCGGCTTCGCTGAGGCGGCCTTGCTTGGCTTTCACCCGGCCGATCGACACCAGCAAATGGTCGGCCGCGGTGATGACCTGCGTGACCGGCGGCGGGAAATCCATTTTCGGCACGTCCTTGACCGCGGCGCGACGGAACCCTTCAGCGCGGACATAAGCGGCTTCGGATTCCTTGTACTGACCGCGCGCTTCCAATACGAGGGCCTTGGCGGTGTCCGCATCGGACTCCCAGGAGTTGCCATATTTTTGATACGACTCGCGCCAAACCGGATTAGGACTCCCGCGCGCTTCCGAGACGCGCGAAATGGTGCGGCGCGCGAACGCATCGGCCTGCGAAACATCACCCATCGAGACGAGGACTTGCGCCATGGTGCGCGACGAATTGATCAGGCTCCCTCGCACGCCGGGCTGATCGCTGTCGCGGATGACGTCCTGGAGAACCGCCATCGCCTGCTTTGGATCGCCGAGCTGTTGATATTGGATCACGATGAGCTGGCGCAGGCGCGACACTTGCCGCAGCTCGACGGAGCCCTTGCCGACTTCGAGCGCTTTATTGGCGTCGGCCAGCGCATCCTGGTTGCGGGCGAGGAAGCTGCGGGCATTGCCGCGGTCATAATAGAATTGCGCGAGTTTCTTGTTATCGGCGCCGGCGGGCGGCGGCATGTCGGCGGCGGCCCGTGCCTTGGCGATCTTTGCCTCGTCAGGCTTCTCCTGATCGAGGATCGCGGTGATGTCGGCAATCGTGCGAGGTGGCGCGACGAACACCGTCTGCACCTGCGAAATGTCGACGGGTCCCGTATCGAGCTTCGGCGCCGCGGCCGGTGCCGCCTTGCCCGCAGCGATTTTTTGCTCGGCGGCGATCACGCAGGCACGCACTTGCGGCCGCGCCTTCTCGCGGCATGGCTCCCGCATGGCGTCGTTGCGGCCGCCGCCCATGCAAGCCTGGACGATCGGGCGACCGACCGTCTGCTTGCAATTCTCGACGATCGCGTCGTGCGACTGCGCAAAAGCGTTGGAGGCGCCGGCGATCAGCGCGAGCGCAACAATGACAGGCACGGCCAACCGCACCCCTTGGGGCAAGCTCATGATTCCCCCCTGCCGTAATCCCGCTTGACGCGGGCTCTCTCGGACAGCGGCCTATTTTCCTTGGAGTCTCGCCTGTCGGCAACCGATACCGCGAGACGGCGGTGAATACGCAATATTTATATAGGTTCCGACGCTAGCAGGACGAAGAT
>JAFAQJ010000193.1 GCA_019246455.1 Pseudolabrys sp. | reverse complement strand
CCTTCTCGACTCGATGTCCACGGCCATCAACACGATCCAGGCCGCAAACAACGGCATCTCGGCGATCACCAAACTTGTGCAGTCGGCTCAGTCTCTGACCACGCAAGCTCAGCAGACCTCGGACACCACTGTCCGTGCAACGCTTGCCTCTCAGTTCGACGCTCTCCGTACCCAGATCGACCAGCTCGCTGGTGACTCGGGCTTCAACGGCGTCAACCTGCTCAACGGCCAGAGCCTGACCGTGCAGCTCAACGAAACCAACTCGTCGACCACCACTGTCACCGGCGTGACCGATACATCAGCCGGCGCTCTCGCGATCAACGCCTCGGTCAACAACTGGGCCTCTTCGGCAAACATCACCGCCGCCGCGACTCAGCTTTCGACGACGCTGACCACGCTGCGTTCGCAGTCGCAGACGCTGTCGTCCAACTTGTCGATCGTTCAGGTTCGCCAGGACTACACAAAGGCGATGATCAACACCCTGCAGGCCGGCTCGGACGCCCTGACGCTCGCGGACAGCAACCAGGAAGGTGCAAACCTCTTGGCCTTGCAAACCCGCCAGCAGTTGTCGACGACTGCTCTGTCGCTCGCCAACCAGGCCAGCCAGAACGTTCTCCGCCTCTTCCAATAAAGCGGGAACAGCTTCTATCGACGGCGGCGCTTCGGCGCCGCCGTTTTTTTTGCGCGCCAATTTATGGTTAGCGCATCGTTAAGATGTCCTGCCTTAACCATGCGCTAACCATAATCCTCGCACTATCGCCTCGCCGTCCCTACGGCCGGAATTACCTTCGCGCGAGGCTTGAGCCATGAGCAACGACGTCGTCCTGTCCGCTGGCGTGCGGTCAAACCTACTGCAGTTGCAGAAGACCGCCGACTTGATCAGCCAGACGCAGCAGAGACTGGCGACCGGCAAGCGCGTCAACTCCGCGCTCGACAATCCGAACAACTATTTCACGGCGCAGGGTCTCAACAATCGCGCGAACGACCTGTCATCGTTGCTCGACTCCATGTCGAACGGCATCAATACGATCCAGGCCGCCAACAACGGTATCACCGCGATCACCAAAATGGTCCAGTCGGCGCAATCGTTGACCACGCAGGCGATGCAGACCACCGATCCGACCGTGCGGGCCTCGTTGTCGACGCAGTTCGACGCTCTGCGGACGAATATCGACCAGCTCGCGGCCGATTCTGGCTTCAACGGCATCAATCTGTTGAACGGCCAGAGCCTCACGATCACGCTCAACGAAACGGGCTCGTCGAGCACGACGGTAAACGGTGTCACCGACACGAGCGCCGGCGCGCTCGCCATCAATGCATCGGTCAACAATTGGGCTGCCACGTCCGACATCACCACGGCCTCGACGCAGCTTTCCGCGGCCCTCACGACATTCCGGTCGCAAGCCCAAGCCCTGAGCGCGAACCTTTCGACTGTGCAGGTACGCCAGGACTTCACCAAGGCGATGATCAGCACACTGAATACCGGCGCTGACAACCTCACACTTGCAGATAGCAACGAGGAAGGTGCCAACCTTCTGGCCCTGCAGACGCGCCAGCAGCTATCCACCACCGCGCTATCGCTCGCCTCGCAGGCGGACCAGAACGTGTTGCGGCTATTCCATTAGCACCATGAGCCTTAAGGTCGAACTCAAGCCCGGCGAACGGATCATCATCGGGGATTGTGTCATCACCAATGGCGGTGCCCGCACGCGGTTTCTGATCGACGGCAGCGTGCCGATCCTGCGCGAAAAAGATATCCTGACGTCGGAGCGCGCCGACACGCCAGCCAAGCGGATCTATCTCGCGGCGCAACTCATGTACACATCCCGCGATCCACGTGCCCATCACGAGACCTATTTTTCTTTGGTGCACGATCTCGTCCAGGCCGCACCGAGCGCGTGGCCTTATATCGAAACCATCAACAACCACATTCTGGCCGGCGACATGTATAAGGCCCTCAAGGCCGCTGGCGCATTAATTGCTTACGAGAAGGAGTTGCTCGACCATGCAGCAGGCCGCGAAGACATACGGCAAGGTCGCGAAACAGACCGTCGGCGCGCGTGACCTGGAGGCGGATCTGTTGCTGCAAGCCGCAGCGCGGCTTCAGGCGATCAGCGACGCATGGGACAGTAAGCGCGCCGACCTCGACGAGGCACTGCGATACAATCGCAAGCTATGGTCGATTTTCGTGACGGCGGTGACCAATCCGGACAATCCGTTGCCGAAAAATATTCGCCAGAATATCGCCAATCTCGGTCTTTTTGTATTCAACCATACGGTCACGACCCAGGCCGACCCGAAGCCCGAGATGCTCGGTTCGCTGATCCGCATTAACCGCGAGCTCGCCGCCGGCTTGCGCGCGCGCCCTGCCTGAGCGCTATTTCAGATAATTGACCAAGCTGGTCTGATACAGCATCGCTGTCGTTTGCAGCGACGCCTGCAGGCGCGTTTGCAGTGTCAGCATTTGCGCGCCAACATCTTCATTCGATACGCCCACGATCGACTGCAGAAAGTCATTAAGCATCGACGACGTCTGAGTGTGTCGGTCCTTCGCCGCCGACAGCGACTGCTGAGTGCCGGCCAACTGCGCTTCGATCGCCTGCACGCCCTGTACGCCGCCCGAACTGTCGAGGTCGGAAGAAAGTCGCTGATTGAGCGCCGCGCTCTGCGCCGACGCGTTCGGATCGCTCGGCGAATAGCTAGCGGCGGCAAGCAATGCGACGTTCTTCAGGACGCTGCGGATCGCATCCTCGTTGGCTTGTGTTCCGTATGAGACGGTCAGCGTCGGGTCGATGCGGGCCGTCGCACTCGAACGCGCATTGGCCGGATTGCTGGGATCTCCGGTGTACCAGATCACGGTATTGGCGGTGGTGCCGGCCGTCATGGCCGTCGCAGTATCAAACGGCGGCCCGGCCACGCGCGGTGGCGGGTTGTTAGCGTCGGCATTGAAGAAATCATTGCCCGCCGTAACCGCTGACGCGGCCGCGAGCGAAGTTGAAGCCAAGGTGCCAATCGCACCACCCAATGCCGTCTGCAGATTGGCGGCAGTCGCCGCCGGCGTCGTCCCGATCGTGAATTGATTCGAGCCGGGCGGCGAAGCCGTCGTCGCCGTCAACGTCACGTTCTCGCTGGTGCCATCCGGAAGATTGAAGCGAACGGTCAGCGTATCGCCGTCACTCGGATTGGTGCCGCCCAGATCGACGGAAAACGAGGCCGGCGACCCGCTCGGCCCCGTGACGGTCGCCCCGGTCAGGGTCGAAGACACTGATGCGAGCTTAAGGCCAAAAACGGTAGCTTGTTGTGTCACCGCGACCGAAGTCGAGGTCGGCGCTGTGACGTTGAGGCGGCCGAGACCATTGGCGCCAAGGTCAGCGGTCGTGCGTTCGGAAATGAGCTGTTTGAGCCCGGCCTGGGCACCGTTGCCATTGAGAATGTGGTCAAGAGTATCGACGGACGGCTGGTTCGTTGCCTTACCCGAGAAGATGTAACGATTACCGGCCTGGGTGTTGAGCAGGCCCAGAAGTTCATCGAGCGACGATTGCGCAGTGGCTTGCGCGGCCGTCTGCGTCACGCCACTCGAAGCGACATTGATCTGGTTGAGCGAGGATTTCGTCGTGCTGCCGATCGCCGCGATGCGGTCGAGCGCCTGCGTCGCAAGGCTCACGCGGGTATTCACGTTGTCGATGGTGTTGTCGTATCCGTTGATGTTGGCGAGCTGCGAGTTGAGGCTAACGCTCAGCCCAGCGCCTGCGCCTAATCCAGCGTAATTGTCGGATTTCTGGCCGGTTGAGAGCTGGCGCGACAGATCGTCGAGCTGCGCGCGCATGCGCACCAGGCTCTGGATCATCAGGGCGCTTTGGCCGCCCACGCTGCTTACGCTCATTCCGACCTCACATCTGCATCAGCAAGTCGAACATGTCTTTGACCGCGGACAGTACGCGCGCATTGGCGGCGTAGGCGTTCTGCAACGTCAGGAGGTTGCTCATCTCTTCGTCGACGTTGACGCCGGCGCCCTGGTTGTAGCGCTGCTGTAACGAATTGAGCACGACGTCCTGGCCCTGTTTCAGATTGGTGGCCGCATCAGCGGCGTTGCTCTGCGCACTGATGACTTGCCGCAGGAAGGTCGAGACCGAACCGCTAAACGGCGCCGTCGTCGTGCCGATCCCCGTGTTAGGCGCGTATGTCAGCGAGGCATTGACCAACTGGTCGTAGATGAAGTTTGGCCGCGTAGCGTCGCCGCTTGCCGTCCCCGCTGCGTATTGCACGAGCTTCGAGGGATCGGCGGCCAGCGCCTGATTGATCGAGATACGACCGGCGTAACCAATGCTCTGCTGGCCGTAAGCCGTGATCGTGCCGGTGAATGGCTGATTGCCATCGACAAACAGGGGCACCTGGGGCCCGCCGTTGATGGTGCCGGTCTGCGTGATCGTGGTGGAGGCGCCGGTGATGTTGACCGCCATCCCGCTGCCGCCGTTGAGGAAATTCAATGTCGCGCCGGAATTGCTTACGGTCATGCCTTTGCCCGCCAGCGCAGCGCTGATCTGCGCAGCGACGGACGACATGCCGCCCGAGAAATCGATGCCGACCACGGTGTCGTTCGGGTTGGTAGTCGCCGTGTTAGGAAGCGGCAGCGCGCCAGGATCGTCGACACGCACCAGCGTGAGCGCGTGCTGCGTGTTGGTGAGTGTGTCGGTGTAATCGATCTCAATGGAATTGCCATTGGCGAGGCCAGTCGTGTCGACCGAAAAGCCGGTAACAGGCGGCGAGCCGATCGCCGAGCCAGCGGTCGTGCGGTCCGACACTGCCTGCGACATCGAGGTTGCCAGGGCGTCGAGCTGGTTTTGCGCTTGTACCAGATCCTGATCGCGCATCTGCAGGTAAGCGGCGATCTGGCCGGAACGAATGCCATCGGTTTGGATGAGATCGATCGACGCACCGCTAGGCGATACCACGGTGATCGTGCCGACGCTGCGCTTAGTCGGGTCGGCACTCCACTGCGACGCTGGCGTGATCGTGCCCTTCGCGTCGAACTGCAGGGTGACCGGTTGCAGGCCGACAAGCTGCACGCCCGACGTCGTTGAGACCGTGACCGTATTGTTGTTGCCCTGAACAACTTTGATATCCATGAGCTTGGACAAGTCGTCAATCGCGGCATCGCGCTGATCGAGCAACGTCGCATAGGCGCCGTCCTGCGTGCTCGAGCTTGAAATCTGCGCATTGAGCTGAGCAATACGCTGAATGTCCGTATTGGCGCTGCTCACGGAGTCTGACAGGCCGAGTTCAGCATTCGCGCGCAAGCCCTGAATGCTGTTCGACATGCTGTTGAGCTGCTGCGTCAGCGCTTGTGCAGCTGTGACCACCCCACTTTGTGCCGACGGATCGTCCGGGCTTGTCGTCAGAGCCTGGAGTGAATTGACGAAATTATTGAAGCCAGATTCGAGCGAGCTGCTGGAGCCGGGCGTGCCGAGGATACTTTGCAGTTGATCGAAGAATTGGGACCTCATGTCGGCGTAGGAGGCGCCGGCCTGCTCAGAACGCAGTTGCGATTGCACGAACTTGTCGAGCTCGCGCTGCACATTGCCGGTTTGCACGCTGATGCCGACGCCATTCGACGACACCGCGACCGGCGTGATCGTTTTGCGAACGTAGCCCGGGGTGTTGGCATTGGCGACGTTGCCGGCGACGAGCGACAGGCCCGTCTGGGTGGCACGCAGTCCGGAAACCGCCGCAACGAGTGCCTGTGAAAGACCCATACGAGCCGCCGTCCCTTACTAACGCCCGCCACACGGCGAGGCGAACGCGCTACCGCAACATGTTCAGGAGGTCCTGAACCATCTGGTTGCTGGTCGTGATCACGCGCGTATTCGCCGAATAGGCCTGTTGCGTCACGATCAGTTTGGTGAATTCGTCGGCGATGTCGGTGTTCGAGCCTTCGAGCGCCGATCCCTGGATCTTACCGTCTGCATTGTAGGTCGGTGGGCCGGAGTCCGCGGTCGCTTCGAACGCGCCACCATCAATGCGCTTGAGGCTGTTGGCGCCGCTGAAGTTTGCCAGCGTCACCTGCGCGAGGTTGAGCGTGCGGCCGTTCGAATAGGTGCCGGTGATATCGCCTTTGTCGTTGACCGCGATCGACTGCAGCTGGCCAGCCGCAAAACCATTTTGCTGCAGCAGGTTTACCTGCGCTGTTCCATTCGGGTCGGCGAACTGGGTAATGCCCTGAGTGCCGAACACCATGCGGACATCACCGAGGGAGACACCGTCGACGGTCACGCTTGGCAGCGTGATGCTGTTGATGGAGGGTGAAAGTTGACCGTTCGCTGTGAACGTGAAGTCGACGCCCGCATTGGTCCAGGCCGACT
>JAFAQJ010000121.1 GCA_019246455.1 Pseudolabrys sp. | reverse complement strand
ACCAGCGTTGGTGCTTTGAATCCTGTGCCGTAAGTGGCCTTGAGCTTGGTCTCGGTCCCCGGAACGATGAACGCAGGCGCAACGCGCCAAGTGGTGTGCGGGCCGAAGCTCTCATTGTCGTCATAGCGCACGTTGGCAACGATGAACAGTCGCTCCATGAATTTCGACTGAAGCTCGAGCCAGCCCGCTTTGTTGCTGGTGCTCGCAGTGGTCACCGTCTGCACGCCAAGCGCGGTCGCGGTTGAATCGGTCCACAGCGACGATTTTTCCTTCTCCAAACCCATGACGAGCGTCTGGCCGGAAATGACATTGATCTCACCGCGCCAGTCGTACTTCGTCTTGCGGCCTATGTTGGTGATCGGCGGCGGCACTGAGCCGAATGGATTGAAGCTGTCGTTGTTCGGATCAAGAAACCACGTCCATTGATCGCTGTAATTGACGCCGAAAAAATTCTTGAAGCGCCCGTCGAACAACGACCAGGCCGCTTCGCCCCGCGTGAATAATTGATGATTGCGCTGCGTGTCTTGCAACACCGCCGGCGCGCTGTTGGGTGGAAAATTCACGCCGTCGTCGGTGGTCAGTCCGTGTTTGGCGTCGGTGTAACGTCCAGTGACATTGAGCTCGAGATTGGGGGCGACGGTAGCGCCAAGTTTGGTCGAATAGGTCCAGTTATTGTAGTTGTCGTTGTTGCGTGTCGTACCCGGGGCCAACAGCTCTAAAGGCGTCACTGGCACCGAATCTGCGCGGAAATGCTGAATGTTGAACGCATAGTTGAAGTCGTTTTGCGAGCCCGCAATCCGGGCGGTTTGGTTGAAGGTCTTGAATGACCCACCCTCGACGCTCGCAGTGACCTTCGGCGGTCCCTCGCCTTTCTTGGTCGTAATCGAGATCACGCCGCCGATCGCGTCCGACCCGTAAAGGCCACTCTGCGGGCCGCGCAATATCTCGATCTGTTCGATGTCGCCAGTGAGCAAGTGCGCAAAATCGAACGCGCCGTTGACGACACTCGGATCCTGCGCGTCAACGCCGTCGATCAACACTTTGGTGTGATAGGAGTTGGTACCGCGCATAAAGACCGCGGTCTGTCCGCCGGGACCCCCGGTTTGAACGACATTGAGTCCTGGCACCGTGCTCAGCGCATCAGGCACGGTCCGCCACTGATTGCGCTCGATATCCTTCGCGGTAATGACCGTGACCGAACTGGCGATCTCATTCAATGGCGTCGGAATTGTCGTCGGGCTGACGACAATAATCGGTGGCAGCGCCACGGTTCCACCCTGCGCGATCGCGGTTGATATCGGAATTGCGCCCAGCGCCGCACCGCCAAGCAAAGTAGATACAAAGTTTCCTGCCCGCTTTCCCATAGCCACGTTCCTTCGTTCGCGCACGCGGCAAGGCGTGCGCATCGGGTGAACCAAACCCGGCGCGAAGGAGCGGACGCATTACGCCTGTCGACGTATTACGCTTGCTCGAAGTCGTGGGAGAAGTTGAGGTCTCTCACGGCCTTCGCACCGGCATTGACGTCACCGCTGCGAAAGACCGCTCCGTATGGACCTCCCGTCCACCGGTTGGGTGACCGCGCTGGCAGGTCTCCTGGCTCGCGGGTCGTTGCCTTTGTTCGTCCGGCCTTCCCAGTTTCCCAGTGGCCGTATGGACGTTGGCTCGCCGCTTACAGTTGCGGGGGCAGCCACGGATAAAGTCCGTGTTCCCTCTTTCGTCCCCGGCGCAAACCGGGGAACCAGCACGCGCGAATGTTCCCTTGGCGTCCCAATCGAGTCAAGGGCGCGGAAATTCTCCAGATGAAAAACGCGAAAACCGGCGCGCCGCTTTCGCGGCCGCCGGTCTTCGTGCCGCTCTACCATATCAGTTAACGCGCGACGGCAGAGCCGGTCGTGCTCGCGGGCTTCGCCGAGCGCTTCGCAACATGCCGCTTGACGTGTTTGATCTGCGACACATGCTTCTTCGTCATTTTCGACGAATGCCGCTTGGTTTTCTTGACCTTGGCGAGCGCCGGTTTGGCGGTATCGGTCTGCGCCGCCGGGCCGGTGTTAGTGCCGGCGGCGGTGCCTTGCGCCAGCGCCGGGCCAGCGATCAATGAAGCCGCGATAAGCGCGACAGAGATTTTCTTCAACATGGACATATCCTCCGTTGATTGATCGGCACTGCGCCGATCGTTGCAGTAAGGCTAGCCCTGTCGCATTGAACCCGCTCTGAAGCGCGTTGTTATCGCCCATTCAAACAGCGGGCGCGGCCATGACAAATTCGCGGCGGCATCGTGACGAGGCGCAAAAAGCCGAGGTTTTCCACCTCGCCTAAAGGCGCTTTCGCACGTTTTCGTGATTGGGGATGAATCAGCCCGCTACACGGTTCTCATTCCCGTAACCAAACTTTGCGCTATCCTTGAATAAGGCCGTCCAAACCAACGAGAGGGAATCCATGTCGACCCGCCGCCGACTCACCACCGCAGGAATTTTCGCCCTCGCCGCATTGATGAGCGCCGCCTTCGTCGTGAAGCCGGCTGCCGCGATGGGCACCGATAATCCGCCTTCATCCGACGACAAGAAAGACAAGAAGAAAAAAGGTAGCGAGCTTCGCCAGGAAGACAAAGCGAAGGCCTATGCCGAATTCCTCCAGGACTACCGCGCCGCCCGTGAGCAAATCCTCGCCGGCAATTACGAGCAAGGCATCAAGATGATGCACGCGCTCGGCGACGACGACCATCCCGATGTCGCCAATTACATCGGCTACGCCAACCGCAAGATGGGCAACTACGACGACTCGAAATATTGGTACGAGAAGGCGCTCGCGGCCGATCCGAACCATGTGCGCACATGGTCGTATTACGGCATGTGGCAGGCCGAGCAAGGCAACCGCTTGAAGGCGGAAGACTACCTCGCCAAGGTCAAGCTGATCTGCGGCAACGCGACCTGCGAGGAATATACGCAGCTCAAGGCCGTGATCGACGGCAAGGCCTCGTACTGAAATCGATTGTGTGAAACGCGAGGGCGTCCTGCGAGGCCGCCCTCTGCATTTCAGGAGCCGTTGTTCTGCGTCTCGGCGACGATCCAGCGGTAATAATCGACATCAACACTTTCGACCGGCACGACCATGATGGCCGGTGTCTCATACGAATGTAGTTCCTTGACCACCCGGGACGCTGCCTCGGCGAGGCCGGAGCGCGTCTTCACGATCATCACGACTTCCTCGGCGCGCTCGATTTTGCCCTGCCACCAATAGTGCGACACCATGCCGGGCAGGATGTTGACGCAGGCGGCCAGCCTTTTATCGACCATAGAGCGGCCCGCCTTCTCCGCCTCGACAATCGAGGGCCAAGTCGTATAGAGCAGCACCGCGCGTTCCATTGGCTATGACCTGAAATTCGATGAACCGTCCGCTCGAGCGATTGAAGAGCATTGCATTCGTCGCCAGTCCGACGCCGGAAGCGCGTGCGGCTTGCACCGAGCTCGAACGCAAATACGGCAACACGGCGCCTGACAAGGCCGACGTCATAGTCGCGCTCGGCGGCGACGGCTTGATGCTGCAAACCCTGCACAAGTTCATGACTTCGGGCAAGCCGATCTATGGCATGCATCGCGGCACGGTCGGATTCTTGTTGAACGAATTCAAGCTCGACAATTTGGTCGAGCGCCTCAACGCCGCGCATATCACGATCATCCACCCGCTAATTATGCGCGCGCGCGACGCCCAGGGCTGCATGCACGAGCATCGCGCGATCAACGAAGTGTCGATGTTCCGCCAAAGCGCGCAAGCGGCGCATCTACGCGTGTTGATCGACGGCCGCGAGCGATTAGCTGAGCTCGTCGCGGACGGCATGTTGGTTGCGACGCCCGCGGGCTCGACGGCCTATAATCTGTCGGTGCAAGGGCCGATCATCCCGATCAACGCCCCTCTCCTCGCGCTGACGCCGATCAGCCCGTTCCGACCTCGGCGCTGGCATGGCGCACTGCTACCGAACAAAGCGAGCGTAACGATCGAGATTCTCGAGGCCGACAAGCGCCCGGTCGCCGCGGTCGCCGACCATGACGAAGTCCGCTCGGTCGTTTCGGTCGACGTCGCAATGGATCATGCGATATCGATCAACATGTTGTTCGATCCCGGCCACAATCTCGACGAACGCATCCTCGGCGAGCAATTCGGCTTCTAGCCTGCGTTTTGGGGGGCGCTGCCCCTATCCTAAACCGTTCATTAACAGGGCCCCGGTAGCTTGTTCCATCGGTGCCGGGCGGCTCGCTTGGCGCCCGGGGCACTTATGGTTCGTATCGATTTCAACCGGCTGCGCTTCCTCGTCATCGACGACAACGCGCATATGCGTCGAATTCTGCGCACGCTGTTGCATGGGTTCGGCGCGCGCGACGTTTACGAGGCGGAAGACGGCGCGGCCGGCCTTGAGGCGTTCACGCACTACATCCCCGACATCGTCATCACCGATTGGGCCATGCCGATTTTCGACGGGCTGGAATTGACGCAGATGATCCGCCAGCCGGGCGCCAATGCAAATCCCTACGTCGCGATCATCATGCTAACCGGCCATTCGGAAAAGAACCGCGTGACCGCGGCACGCGACGCCGGCATCACCGAATTTCTGGCGAAGCCGATTTCGGCCAAAGGCCTCTATCAGCGCATCGTCAATGTGGTCGCGAATCCGCGCCCCTTCATCAAGACCAAGACCTATTTCGGCCCTGACCGCCGCCGCAGCGTCAATCCCGCTTACGTCGGCCCGGAACGGCGCAAGGGCGGCAAAGCAGACGTGATCCGTCAGGCGTCACTGATGGAAAAAGCCCGCGTGACGAGCTATTGAGGTCGAAGCAGAGGCCGCCACCGAGAGACACTGCCGCGGTCGCGACCTACGCCGACCACGAGGTCATCACCCCGGAGCACAAGCTCCGCAAGGCGGTGTCGGACGCGCCATTCGACCCGTCAGACGATCCGGTTGCGCGTGCTGAAAAAGCCCTTGAGTCGATTTCCGGTGAATTTTCGAGCTGGATGGAGTCGGAATGCGAACGCCTCGACAAGGCTCGCGCCACCGTGCTGGCTTCAGGCTTCGGCAAGGCCAATAAAGAAGCGTTGTTTCACGCCGCGCATGACATCAAAGGCGAATCCGCGACGTTCGGCTATCCGGCGGTGGCCGCAGCAGCCGATAGCCTGTGCCGGCTCATCGAGTTCACGCCCGATCCAAACCGCATTCCGCACACGCTCGTCAACCAGCACGTCGACGCCATTCGGGCGATCTACCGCGAATATGCGCGATCCGACGCGGTCGAGCTTGCCACGGTGCTGACCCTGCGGCTCCGCGAAGTGACGGATGAATTCCTGGTGCACGAGAACAAGGCCCGGCCCGACATGCTGGCCATTATTCTCGGGCCCCCTCTCGCGCCCGATCACGCCTGATTTATCAATATTTTAGGCGACCAGCCGCTCGTAACCGAGCGGCGGATGCTGCGCGACCAGATCGTTGCAGAACATCCGCGCTTCCTCGCGCGCAGCCTCGACGGCGTACCGACGCAGCAGGGTCAACAACGACTCCCTATCGCCCTCGACTTCTTCGGCGCAATGCGCCAGCACATATTCGATCATGCGGCGTTTGAGCCGCGTCGTGCCCCCCTGCTCGCCAAGCAGAACGCCGTCCCGCATCGCAGCGATCGCTTCGCGGAATGCCGGATAGGCTGCATCCGGCAGTCCGGCCTTAATGTAGAGCGCTCGGAAGCCGGAAATATTCTTGTCGTGCACGTAATTGGTGACGCGATCAATCGCTACGTCCGCCAGTTCAGCCAGCGCTTCCTCGAACAAAACAACATTACCGCATAACAGCGCACGCAACAGCAGACCTGCGGTCAACTGATCGCTTTCGCGCAGATGACGGACGAGATCGCCCACTTCTTCACACGGCGTGTCGGCGGCGAGAGTTACAGTTGCCTTTTCGCACGCCTCACGGGCGGCATACTGCGCGTGATCTTGTGGCAACCAATGCCGCGAGGCGACAAAACCAGCCAATGTCTGTGAGAGCTTGGCAAGCAGGGCTTGGCGGCTCGCCATCGGCAAATCGCCACGGGCCAACAGGTTCTCGCGGATCGGAGCCAGATGACCGAAGCGCTCGATAATGCGCTGAAGTGAAAATGGGGTAATCTCGGCATCAGGATTTTCAAGGAGTGCGAGGCACGCTTGCGCCGAACCAACTTCGGCGATCGCCGCAGCAACCGAACGTGGCAGTAGGAAGCGTGATGCGATCGCAGCCTGCGATTCGGGATGGCCGGTCGCCACAAGGTCAACGAGATCGGCGTCGAACAGCAGCGGTGAGCGCTCAAGGACCGGTACTGCAATGTCAGGCACGTCAGCGGCCAGCGCATGCACGACCACTGGTGGCGCGTTCTGGGCTGAAGCGAAGACTTCGGAAAGCGCACCGCGCACCAGCGGCGACGCATCGTCGAGCAGCCGCTCGGC